>NZ_JAUBVJ010000077.1:0-38135 GCF_036702785.1 Microcoleus sp. AR_TQ3_B6
TCCTAAAGATTCTTGAAAATTCAGGCCGCTTATTGACATTAACTGAACGACTAGCTTCCCGCACCTTGACAGGGCTGCTGCTAACAACCTAAACTTTACCGCCGCCGATCAGGTAAAGTAAGGCCATCCGCACCGCTACCCCGCTGGTAACTTGCTGAGAAATCAGGCTAAACTGGGCATCGTCCATCAAATCCGAACTAATTTCCACGCCACGGTTAACCGGGCCCGGGTGCAACACCTTCACATCCGGCTTGCAGAGTTTGAGCCGATCGCGCGTAATCCCGTACAAAGAATGATACTCTCGTAAGCTCGGCAGCAAATGCTCGCTCATCCGTTCCTTTTGCAACCGCAAAGTCATCACAAAATCAGCATCAGCCAAAGCAGGTTCAAGATGCCAGTGCAAAAATAACTTGCCTTCCCTACCATCGCCACACTCAGCAAACAACAGCGGCAGCAAAGTCGGCGGTCCGGCCAAATGAACCTCTGCCCCAGAAGCCGTTAGACTCCAAATATTAGACCTAGCCACCCGCGAATGCAAGATATCCCCCACCACAGCAATTTTTTTGCCCGCTAAAACTTCGGGCCGCGGACGTTCGGTATCTAACAGACAACAAATAGTAAATAAGTCTAGCAAACCTTGCGATGGGTGTTCGTGCTGACCGTCTCCTGCATTGAGAACGCTGACTCTCGAACCCAAGCGATCCATTTCCGAAGCAATCGTACTGGGAACTCCAGCTTGTTCGTGCCGGATCACCATCACATCCGTTCCCATCGCCAGATAAGTCTTAGCCGTATCCAGAATAGTCTCCCCCTTCGTCAGAGAAGAACTTCCCGAGGTAAAATTTAGCGTATCCGCCGACAGCCGCTTCGCCGCCAACTCAAAACTATTGCGAGTCCGGGTAGAAGGTTCAAAAAACAAATTCGCGACCACTTGACCCTGCAGGGCAGGCACTTTCTTCGTGCGGCGGCCCAGGACCTCCCGAAAACTGGCCGCAGTTTGCAGCACCGTATCGTATTCGTCGGAGGTAAAATCAGCCAGAGTGAGAATGTGTCGCCTTGTCCAAGTCATAGAGTTAGCTTTTGAGTTGCAAATTGGAATTTAACTATTTCGCCGCAAGTCCCCCACTATAACGGTACTCCGTTTAGTGGTGAGATATAAGGCCCTGGGATGAGATGCAATCGTCGTCGTCAAATTATCTGAAAAATTTGTATCGGAAATTGTAAGTAGGTAGGCGGGAAAATTTAGCTTTATGTGACGAAACATTAAGTAGCACAATTCGGTTTTCCGTACTTAGTATGCTAAATTTTTAGGAAAATGGGTTTTTCCGTACTTAGTATGCTAAATTTTTATAAAATAGGGACAATTTAAGTTAAATATGGAAAGATTAATGACAAAAATCCTGAATCTACCTGGTGTAATTGTAGAGGAGAGCTGAGAGACAGAAGAAACAATTATTTTATCCGTCTGAGTCCAAAATAAAACAGCAGTTTGCCCACGATGCGGACAAACAAGCCGCCGTCTACATCAAAATAAAAGGCACTCTGTTAGAGATTTACCAATCACTAACAGAGAAGTAATTCTCAAAGTAAATCGCCGACTGTTTAAGTGTGAAAGCTGTAAAAAACCTTTTAGCGAAATCTTGGATTTTGTTGAACTTAGCAAAAATTTTACTCAAAGGTGCGCCCCAAGTATTACGAAACAAGTTATTAATAGTGACATTAATAATGTTGCCAGGAATAATAAATTAACAGCTAACAGCCGAACAAGTTGAATCAATGGTTATGGCAGCCGCTAAAAGTGTGATGAAGGTTGATCCAGCTCAACTATGCCGATTAGGAATAGATGAAATTAGCTTAGTTAAAGGGCAAGGAAAATTCATTGTTGTATTAGTAGATTTAGAAACACATAAGGTTTTAGGTTTAGCCCCAGGAAGAAAACAGTCAGAGATAGAAAAAGTGATGCTATTATGGGGAGATAAAGTATTATCTCAAGTTGAATAAGTCAGCATGGATATGAGTTTTATAGCAATCCTAAATCATTATCATGATTGTGATACAATTATATGCCATACTTGATTGTGAAAAAAAAATGAATAACTTACAAATGCCACAAAAAGATAGGGAAAAAGAAATAGTTTAAGAAAGAATCTTTCATTAAAAGCGATATCGATGCCAGAGAACTAAAACGAGCAATAGCTGTAAGGATGGCGCTCTCAGGTAATATCAACCAGGAAATTAGCAAGATTTTACGTGTAAGTAATTTTTTTATTGGTTAGTGGAAACAACCATTTAAAACCAAAGGTATCGACGGAATCAAACTAGGACATAAAGGGTCAAAAGGGTATTTAACAGCTCTACACAAAACGGAAGTGATCGAGTGGTTAAAGAATAAAGCATATTGGAATTTAGATGAGCTGGTTACTTATTTAGAGCGAGAATTTGGTGGGATATATAAATCAAAACAGAGTTACTATGAAATCTTCGACCGGGCGAAGATTAGTCGGAACAAAAATCAAAAGACCAATACTAAATTTGATAAAGAACTGGTAAAAAAAAAGACGGAATAAATTAAAGATATTTTATTTAAAAACAAGGCTGGTATAGAATATGAAGAAATAATAGTAGCGTTTTTAGATGAATGTCATCTAGTTCATGGTAATCTAAATGGTTGTGTTTGGGGTCAATCCCAAATCCAAATTGAAGCGGCAATTACTAATTAAAAATATAGACAAACTTATTTGGGTACCCTCAATTATAAAAACCAACAATTCCACGTTCACAGTTATCGGTTTGGGGTGTAAAATCAATAGTTAAATTAATAAAATACTTATAAAATAAATATAAGGAGCGGAGAATAATCTCGATATTGGAGGGAGATACTTATCATAAGTATGGACAATTTAGACACTTTTTATAATCACTAAATCGTGATAATAACCTAACAAGGGGTCAACTAATTGTATTTTATTTTCTACCAATTCGCCCCAACAGAATCCTGTTGAAGATATTTGGTTAGCAGCTAATTTTTTTTAAGAAAGTATTGGTATTTATGTATGTCTTTTAAGATTATCAAATTTTTGTTTGACTTTTTCACCAAGGAACATAAATTTGATTTCCCCAAAATTCATCAGTACACTTATACATAGAAAATCATTTAGGATTGCTATAGATGTGAGAGAATGGACTTACCCTCACTGTGGCACTCACCATGACTGCGATGGAAATGCAGCTATCCATATTAGAGCAGAAGGCATGAGAATGCTAAAGGCGGAAGGCTCAGCCGTCTCTGCTTTAGGAGGGGAGATAAGACCAAAGCTGGGACGAAACTCTCATCTGAGGCACTCGCCATTGAGTACATAAGCCCCCGAAGAGAGTCGGAGTACCGACTCTCTTCGGTGGGTAGTTCACAGATGATTAATTCTTTGCAGTCTGTCTTGACTCTTCAGTCCTGCTTATAGGCCCTTGCCAAAACGAACTGTGTTAAGATACAAGTTGAATATGTAGCTTCCCGACAAAAATCTACACGTGTCTTGGCGAGACTGTTCTTGGCGAAACTGCGGTAAAAAGTGTGAGCTGGGAAGTGGTAATTACACAAGATTTAAACAATTCAAGAGGTATTATGAGCCAGCAGGTTATACAGCCGATGGTTAAGTTCCAGCGTCAGGTGCATTCTCTCGTCACGTCTGGCATTATCAAGCCCACAGACAGCATTTGGAAAATTGCTCTGCTTTACGGCGACGAATGGCCGTACTGGAAACAGCAATTGCTAGAGTTTGATTTTTCTATGCAAGACCCAGTGAGCGAGTTGATAGCTGTAGAAGCTTGGGACGAGGAATAACACAGGAGACGGAGGACTTGCGTGTCGGAGAGAAATTCCGAGGCGATGGGGTAAATTTTATTTGATAAATTTTCCGTTGCTAGCTTCTTCCCTCTTCCCTCTTCCCTCTTCCCTTTGCCCTCTTCCTAATGACTTTTGACTTTTGACTTTTGACTTTTGACTTCTGACTTCTGTTAAAGAGAAGCTGCTAAAGCTCGAGCTAATTGTTGAGCAGTTTGAAAGCGATCCCCAGGCTTAGCTGCCGTGGTTCGCAAAATGGTCTCCCGCAGCTTGGGGGTGATCGTCGGAATATTTTCGAGCTTAAACCCGTAACCTCCAGCTCTTTTGCCGTAAAAGTTTTGAGGGCTTTGGGCCGTTAGCAAAAAAATCAAAGTAGGCCCAATAGCATATAAATCCGACTGAGGGAGAGGCTGTCCCCGGTCTTGTTCTGGTGCGGTGTAGCCTTCAACGCCGATGCGAGTGCCCGGAGGAGTGCCGATTTCTTTAACGGCTCCAAAATCCAGCAGTGTAATGCGATTGTCGCGGTGCCGCACCAGCAAATTAGCAGGTTTAATATCCCGGTGGACGATCGGGGGTTTTTGAGAGTGAATGTAGTCCAAAACCTCACAGGTTTGGATCATCCACTCTATTGCTTGTTGGGGAGCCACAGGCCCGCGGTTGTAGATGCGTTTTTCTAAATCCTCGCCGTGGAGCATTTCCATCACCAAGTATTTTTTGCCCCATTCCACAAAAAAGTCAAAAAACTGAGGAATTCCCGGATGGTGGAGGGCCTTGAGAGTTTTAGCTTCACGTTCAAACAGTTCTTGAGCTTTGGCGATTTGAGCCATATCAGCATTCATTTCCTTGAGGACTACCAGAGATGCTGCGGGGGAACTTCCGGGTGTTTGAGCTTTTGCTTTCTCTCGATCCCAGGCTAAAGTCGTTGTCCCCATACCGCCTTGGCCCAAAGTTTTCAGCACTTGGTAGTGGCGGACAGTGCGCTCGACTTTAATCGGTTCGCCGCAGTGGATGCAGAATAAATTCCCCGTCGGGTTTCCCCCGTGGGTACACCTCGGGGCGGCGAGATTGACGGTGGGCTTCGCCTCAATTTGGCCGCCGACTTCAATAGTAATAACTTGGAAATGCAGAATTGGGCCGCCCCGCGCCAACTGGATCAGGGCACCGTCGGATATCCAACCCTGAGACATGACAATACCGTTAACCAAAGTGCCATTTGTCCCGAAATTGACTAAGTACCACTGACTGGACTTCCCGCTATTAACTCTTTGCAATTCCAGATGCTGCCGCGACACTAGAACATTGGGGATGACAACGTGATTTTCTGGAGAGCGGCCGATGCGAATAATGGACTCGCTCTCGAAACTCCACTGTTGCAGGGGGGTCTGTTTTTCTGGATCTAAAAGAGTCAGCAGCATTTTTCATGGATGTGGTTAATCTGCTAATAACTAGCAGGAGTTGCCCCGCTTTTGGGTGGGCAATTCTTTTGCCCAGCGCCAAATGTAATAGTTGGCTATTGAACGAGGAACTAATAAGTAGCTCTGTTGCACCGTTTAACCGTAAATTTACTAGAGTTCGATCTGTTGCATCGTTCGTGAAATACGTATTATTACTCTAATTTTAGCCCTTAGCTTCATCAAAGCTTTATTAAAACACATTTTTTATTAAAATTGCATAAAGATGCTATCGCTCTCTCATTTTTGTAAAATATTTTCCGTATAATTGCTGATAAATATATCGAGTTTTTTACAGAAGCATCTCCACTCAATCCTATCAAAAGTAAGGGCGGAATAACCATGACTGAAAAATTGCAAAAAATGGCTGTTGCTGCTGCTATTTTGAGCTGGGGGGCGACCTCCGTCAAATCGGCAGAGGCTGCATCAGTGAAATTAACTTTTTTTCAGGGCGCGGACACTCCTGTAGGTGTAGGCTCTTTGAGCTATGATAAATCGACTCCTTATGAAGATTTTTTTGCGTCAAGTTGGGTCGCACCACATCGAGCTCTAGAAATTAGCGCCAGCGATAAATTGTTTGTAGTAAAGGATTTTTCGGTAAATTTACTCGGGCTGTCGTGGGACTTGTCGGACACTACAACCGTTTTGCACTCGAATCCTTATTCTTCTGCCAGTTATATTTATCGGCTTTCACCTTTGTTGTGGGCACCGTTTGACCTAAATCCATTAAAGGTTGTTAATGGTGATGATTTCCTAGATGACCATACCGATATCCCAATACCCTCTCTGGATGGATATTGGTCATTTGGAACTCGAGTAAGAACTCCAGAGACTGCAACATCTCCACTTCTGCTAATAATTGGGAATAGGGGCGGGGCAGGCTCCAGAATGAGCTGGCGGCAAGATAGTTTGCAATCAGACGGAAGCTTCGGCCCCAGCAGCGGATATCTAATAGCAGAGGAAGTCGAGCCCGGCGGTGAAAACTTAGAGACTGTTCCGGAACCTGCAACAATTGCAGGTTTAACTCTGGCAGCGGCTGGCTTGGGCTAGGGCAAGAAAAAGTTTGGAGCATCGAAAGTCTAAAATCGAAATGTGCCTACCTGCGCGCGAATGATAATTGCCGTGATATTGTCGTGACCGTTGCGTTTGTTGCCAAGTTCAATCAACTGGGCAACTCCTTCGTCGAGATTGGCTTGGGGATTGAACAGGGGTTCGAGAGTGTTTTGCCAGTGAGTTTCCAACAAATCATTATCTGTCAGGCCGTCGGAAGCCAAAATTAATAAGGTATCTTCGCACAAGTCTAAAAACTGCACCTCAGGCTTGAGAAAATTACTGTCTCGGGGGCCGAGGGCTTGAGTTAGTTGATAGGCGTCGGGACGGGCATAAGCAGTTTCCGGGTCAACCCCGCGCTTAATTTCGCGCTGCCCGACTTCGTGGTCTGAGGTGATTTTTTCTAGGGCCTGTCCCTTTCTCAGTCGGTAGAGGCGGCTGTCGCCGACGTGGGCAACGGCGAATTGGGTGTCTTGAACTAAGACTGCGACTAGAGTTGTACCCATGCGGGCGCTGCCGGAGCGTCTGTCTTTTTGATTGATTTCAAAGATGGCTTTGTTGGCTAGCAGCACTCCCTCGCGGATGGTGTCTGCCGGAGGTAGTTGATTTTCCCAACGGGTTTGAAAGAATTCTCTTAGGGTTTCAGCGGCTAGTTGACTGGCTACTTCTCCGCTGTCGTGTCCGCCCATGCCGTCGCAGAGAATGTAAAGCCCTTTGGTTTGAAAGATGCGACCGAAGGAGCTTTCGAGTTTGTTGAGCTGAGTCCAGATGCTGAAGAAGTCTTCGTTGTGCTCGCGCGTGCGACCAGTATCGGTGAGGCCTGCGTCTTCTAAGCTGTAAATCTGGAGTGGCATGGGCTGGGTTAAGACCTCGCCAAGGTCGGGGGGGGACTCGTGGGGGCTGCGGTAATGCTCGCGCGTGGGGGTTGAGCTTGGTGAAGGTGCGGGTTGGAGTTCTAGGGGAACTGTTTCTAGGCACGATCGCAATTCTTCGATTGTGTTAATCTCGCCTCTGTACATTTGTTGCAGCAGTTCGAGCAATGCGCCAAACTCAGTGCGGGAGGACTGGCTAAATATCACCTGCCACAGTTGCCCCAAATCTACCAGTTGCAGGTTTGAGCCGACGGGTTCGGGATAGAGGTATTGCAGCCGCAAAGAGGCCAAGGAAAAGGAAGAGTCGGGGTTGACTCGCAAATTTGTCAGTTCCAACAAGCTTTGCCGACAGTGCCAGGGTTCTAGGGCAGCCCACAGTTCTGTCATTTCGTGCAGCCAGTATAAAATTTGCTGGGTGGAAGTTTCGGGTTGATTCCACCGTTCTAGCAGCAGCGACCATTGGGAGCCGTCTTCTAGCAGCAGCACTGCCTGTTCGTTGTCTGACCAGCTATCGTGAATGACTGGCAGGTTTTGAGAGAATTGCCACCGCAGTGCCAGATAAGGTTCAGCTATGCCTTGGCAAAGCTTTGCTAAGGCGGAATGGGTCGAATTTTCTTCGGGTTTGATGGCGGCCCTGTAGGGGGAGGTTCGTTTGGCGACGCTGGCAGAGTTGGCTGCTAGCATTGCTTTGAGGGGTGACATTTGCAGCGGCTGACAGTCCAATACTTTTACTGCTACTGTGTCTGAGGGTTTTCTCGGCGGCACGGTTTCTAGGAGTTGGTAGCGCTGCTGGGTGTCTAAATAAGCTCCTGCTGGCTGGGAAGGGATTAAATATTCTGAATTGGGGACGGGGAATTGTGGAGATTGGGGGGAGATGTCAGCTATGTTTGGGCTGTCGGGGTTCTCTGTTCCTTGGTGGATTTGTTTAGGCTGTGGTGCGGTTGTAAAATTCTGCTCGGATGGGGTTGTTTGGCGCTCTGGTGCTGTAATATAGCTTTTTTCTGTTGTTGGAAAGGATGCTGGTGCGATCGCCCCCACGGCTACTACAGCGTCATTTTCTGCGCTGCTGAATTCGCCGTCCGGAAGCTGTGGAGAAGTTGGTTCGACTGCTGTTGGGGGTGCGGCTGGGGTGGTTATTTCTGTTTTAATGGTGTCTGCGATCGGTTCTAGAGAGTTTTGGGGCGATGCGGTTTCTGGAACTCGGTCTGGTTTTTGCCCAAACTCGGCTGGGGGTATGGTTGACTCCTGTGGCTCGACTGCTGGAAAATTCGATCGACCGCAGATAATAGCCCGCCATACTTGACCTGTTACGACGCCACAATTCTGACATTCTTTGGCGCTAAAAGCGACTTGGGCCCCGCATTCGTGGCAAGGTTTGTAAATTAGGGAATTTCCGCATTGTTGACAAAACTTGTTTGGATCGGGATTTTCAAATTGGCAGCGGGGACAGAGGAGCATAGGGGTTTTAAATTGGAGATTGGCGATCGAGTTTGGCGGTGGGGTGTTTTGGGTTGCGGGCCCTGAGTTAGGAGTTATGAGTTTTGGGCCTGACTCGCAAGGGATAACTTTCATTGCCCTATGCCTTATTTTATCGGGATGAATTCAGAAGTAAGATATTTCTTAAAACTGAGATGTTGCATCCGTGTCAGGAATAGGCCTGTTAAGCCCGATCCACAAAAATCTCTCTCGCTTCACTGACCAAAAAGCCCGCCCCACCGGCTGCTGCGAGTG
Source organism: Microcoleus sp. AR_TQ3_B6 (assembly GCF_036702785.1). Lineage (NCBI taxonomy): Bacteria > Bacillati > Cyanobacteriota > Cyanophyceae > Oscillatoriales > Microcoleaceae > Microcoleus > Microcoleus sp. AR_TQ3_B6. The sequence continues at coordinate 8,943 of NZ_JAUBVJ010000077.1, forward strand.
CGGGCCGGACAAGAAAAGTTATCTCATCAGTGGAACTGTCATCCTGCCTGTGCTTAACAATGGTGCTAGATATCTGTTAGAAGGGATTTTCTGTAGAATCTTCTTGGAAAACGGTCTCTCGGGCGATCGATTGAATTGTTGAGAGGGGTACTTCACAGAAATATTTCCGCCGGAATTGTTCTTCGGAGACTGCTGCTAGGAATTGCGCTGCAAAACGGGCGGCGATGGGGGAATTTGGCACGGAGAATTGGATGGATTGGCTATCTAATAACGGTTGGGGGATTTGTTGTGGCGCGTCTTCTGGCTGTGCGGTTTCGGGTTGTCTGGTGATGTGGAAAGCTCGATCGCGATAATTGATTTTGAAACCGAGAGATGTTAGGGTTTTGAACCCGAGTTGCAGGGATGTGTCGCTGATGCCGAGTTTTTGGGTTAGTTGCTGTCTGGTGACGGGTTTTTTGGTGCGGCTGAGGTATTTGGCGATGCCGATTAGCTGTTGGCAGATTTGCTGTGGGGCTACGGGTGGGGGTAAAGTATAGGCGATCGCGAGTTTTTTTTGAGTGTGCTGTGCTTGCCGAAACCAGATCCGCAGTTCGTCCCAGCTTGCGGGGCATTGTTTGAGGACGATCGAGTTTTGTCGATCGACCTTTTCGGAATTGTAAGCTAGATTGTCGATCGGCATTGGAGATTCTAAGTTTGTGCTAGCTGCTAACAACTCTTCATCATTATTTCTATTTCGCCAGTCTACGATCCAATCTATTTTAGCGGGCGAATGGATTTGGTTTTCTTCCGTGCGTTCTTGCACTGCTACGAGGCGCACTTCATACCGCGATTTGTAAGTATTAAAATCTAGTTCAACGGTGACATCGCAGCGGCCTTGGGGAACTTCGTTTTGATTGTGTCCCCACCAAATGCCTGGAAATCCCGTATCGCTAGATTCGTCCCTAATTGTAAATTCTGTTTTGATATATTCTACTTTTTGCCCTTTCAAATCCTTGATTTTTTGATTCCAGAGATTGTCAAACCAGCAGTTTGCAATCAGCAATTTGGGTGTGGGGTTCCCCATACCGCACGGTTCGAGCAATTTTAGTTCTTGAAATAAGTCCTTGCCTAATTCGGACACAGTAATTTTTAGGTCGGCTTGAACGGGGGCTGCTGTTAAACTATCTGTACTGTATTGTTGCCGCAGTTGCTGATTTACCGCATCGGTAAATAGGGGGATATTTTCAACGGGGAGACTTAATCCGGCAGCGAAGGGATGACCGCCAAATCTGTGCAATAAATGCGCTTGACCTTTGACTAATTGGTAAAGGTCGATTTGATTGGCGGAACGCGCCGAACCCCTGGCAATTTTGGATGGGGAAAGTGTTTGTGATTCTGGATCTAAGAAAGAGGTAAATTGCGCTTCCGGGGAATTTTCGTTAATTCCTTCGCTTCCTTCTGTGCTGAATAAAATCACGGGACGGCCGTATTCTTGGGCGATTTGCCCCGCTACTAATCCTAATACTCCTACCGGCCATTGGGGGTCGCTGAGGACGATGACGCTAGTCGTTGAGAGGTCGAGTTTGGCTAATTTGTGGGCGGCATCTTTGGCAACATCTTTTTGTAAAGATTTGCGCCGGGAGTTGGCAATTTCGGTTAAATTTGCTAGTTCTTCGCAGCGTTTTTTGTCGCGGCTGGTGAGGAGTTCTACGCAGAAGGTGGCGGATCCTTGAATGCGGCTGACGGCGTTGATTCGGGGGCCGATCCCGAAGGAAATGTCGGTGGGGCGATCGCCCGATCTTTTGCACAGTTCGAGCAATTTTGCAACTCCTGGGCGGGTGGGATTTGCAATTTGTTTTTGCAGTTGTTGGATGCCGATTTGTGCTAGGTAGCGGCTGTCTCCTGTAAGTTGGACTAAATCCGCAATTAAGCCGATTGCTACTAATTCTAATAAATCTGTGAGCGGGCGCTGCGGAATATCAGGTAATGTGTGATATAATGCTTCAACTAATTTGTAAGCTACTCCCACTCCTGAAAGGTTAAATAGTTGGTGGTTTGGGGGAAAGTAGCGGGGATTGATAATGGCTGTAGCTGGCGGGCGCTCTTCCGGTAATGTATGATGGTCGGTAATAATTGTATCGATGTTTAAGCTAGTCGCATATTCGATTTCGGCGATGTTTGTACTGCCGGTATCGCAGGTAATAATTAAGCTAATTCCCGATTTTGCTAAGGCGTCTATTCCTGGGATATTGAGTCCGTGGGATTCGGTTAAGCGGTTGGGAATGTAATAAATTAGTTGGTCATTTTGAGCAAAAAATTCTCCCAGTCCGTCCCAAAGTACGGAAGTTGAGGTAATGCCGTCGGCGTCGAAGTCTCCCCAAATTGCGACTTTTTCTGCGCTGTTTCGTGCTTGCTGGATTCTTTCTATCGCCCAGTTCATTTCTAGTCCGAATTCAAAGGGACTTGCTGGTTGGTAAAGTTGGGGATTTAAGAAACCGGGTATTTGTTCGGGGTTTTGAATTCCTCTATACCACAGAAGTGCAGCGGCATAGTTTCCCGGGAGTTCTGGTGCATGGTGTCTGACAGCTTGGATCAGCCAAGCTGGGGGTTGGGGTAAGAGTTGATTTTGCCAGTTTTGAGGGGTTTCTGTCATTCGATTTTAGATTTTAGATTTTAGATTTTAGATTTTTACCACAGATGAATCCACGGGCTTGTTTGTATGTTAAATAAAACTTAAGCGACTCACTGCTTCCCAGGCTCTGCCTGCGAACCCATTTCCCGAGGCTCTGCCTCGCTTACGATGGAGAAAAGTGGAGGCAGAGCCTCCGTATCGGCGTTACCAGGAAGAGCCTAGTAACGAGTAAATGTAGATTTTAGATTTTTACCACAGATGAATCCAGGGGCTTGTTTGTATGTTAAATAAAACTTAAGCGACTCACTGCTTCCCAGGCTCTGCCTGGTAACCCATTTCCAGAGGCTCTGCCTCGCTTACTATGGGGAAATTTGGAGGCAGAGCCTCCGTATTGGCATTACCAGGCCGAGCCTAGTAACGAGGAAAATTTCGGGGGCTTGTTTATATATTAAATATATATTTCGTCGATTATAGCAAGATTTGGCAGCCAATCTGTGGGAGTTTCTGCGAGAAGATATGGTGAGGGAGTTTTTGTGTCTGGTGTACGGTTGCAGCGCGTGGCAAATTGACAGGAATCGCAAAGATTGGAACTAATTTCTACTTGAGGTAAGAATTCACCGCCTTCGGTATAGCGCTGTCGCCAGTCGGTTAGCTGCTGCAATAGGTGGGTTAAATCTTGTTTTGTGCGATCGTGCTCTGTTTGGTTGTAGTAAAATGTGAGTTTTTGCGGCGGTTCTTCTCCTTGCAATTGTACGAACCAGTATGTCATGGAAACTTGTTCGGGGGAATAGTCGCTGGTTTCTACTAAGACGTATAAATAGAGGCGAGTTTGCCAACTTTCGGCTATCCATTTTGATTTTTGATGCCGGGGATAGGTTTTCCAGTCGAGAATTTGGGCGGCGTTTGGTTCTGCTATTAGCAAGTCATAGATAACGGTGAATAGGTAGTCTTGGAAAATTAGCGTGCGGGGGTGTTCGGCTTGGCGGAAAATGCGTGAAGTGTAGCTATCCCGTAGGGAATCGCTATTTTCGGAATTGGCGAAGAGTTCGGGTGCGGTGTTGATAAATGCTGCCACGCAGCGTCCCAGTTCGGGGTCTTGTTGGATGATAAATTCAATGGGAAGTCCGAGTTCTCGCTGCTGCATTAATAGGTGAAAGTGGCTTCCCCATGTGAGTTTTTCTTTGTGTTCTGGGGAGGCGGTGGTGGCTAGGAGTTCTAGGTAGCTGTGTTGGAATTTGCGGGGGCATTCTTCGAGAATTTTGAGTTGGGTTTGGGATAGTCGGAGCATTTTTTTATGATTTTAGATTTTAGATTTTTTATGATTGTCAGGGGTATAGATCTTTTTTTAACCGCAGATGTCGGCAGATGGACGGGGATAAACGCAGATAAGTTAGGGCGATCGCTCGCGTTTTTGACAGTTGTAGTTCTACATTTTCTCAAGTCAGTTAACTTGATTATATGGATTCCTTCTGAAAATGTGTAACTATTTATGCCTCTGACGGTTCTCTTTAAGCGATAATTGCGTAAGGAATTGAGAAAAATTAAGAGCGATTCCCTACGGGCATAGCTACGCACGCGCGTACTTTCCGCCAACTTCTCTACAACTTCCCAACTTGTTGAGCAAACCACATCGCCGCCGTCCCATTTCCCTCACCCAAAAGTTTCAAAGTCTCCGACAGCAAAGCAATTGGCAATCCCTCAAGGGCTCCGGAAATTTCGCAGGGCTGATATTTCCCGTTTTCCTGCAAGCGAAATGCCAAAACTCTCTCCCCCTTAATATCTACTACCCAATACTCAGGAATTCCCAAAGCAGCATACAACCGCTTTTTTTCATCTAAATCGCTGGCCAAAGTAGTATCAGCTATCTCCCCGACTAAATCGGGAACTCGCGACTGATTCAGATTAATTCGGCGGGGTTCCCCTTTTTGCCATTGGTGGAAATCTCCGCCGATGTATAAAACTTTATCTGGTGCACCCGCTCCCACTTTAGGTTTTTCAATTACACAACCGCTGAGAGAATCAAAAGTTTGTCCTATTTTGGTAGTAAACCACACGAAAAATATGATAGTAAACAGATCGTTAAATCTGGCGTGCTGAGGCCCTTCATTACCCATGTCTATCCAAAGATATCCTTCATAAAAAAATATTCGGGCTTCCTCCAAAGAAGGATCTTCGCAGGCTGCTACATAATCTTCCCATGTCGCGGCTTGCCATTGGGGAATTTCGCCCACTTGAGACACGATGAATTTGGCAGTTGTAGAAGTCATGATTTAAAAGCAAATTGAGGATAAATTTATCCTAACTTAGGTTGATATTTATCTGCTGCTGTAATTGGTACTTAGTAATTTGTCAATTTTTATAGCCCCCCTTTTTTAAGGGGGGCTCACATCCTTGTGCTTATCGAATTGCTGTGGGCGCTGCAATTGGTACTTCTAAGTCTGGTTGCAAGTCAAAAACTATCACAAGCGTTGCTTGAGGCATCAGTTGACGCAGACACAGCAAGTGTCCGTCAGCATCCGATCGACTGCGAAATCGCCCCACAATCGCCCGCTGCATACTGGGCATGAGTTTGGCGATCGCCCACGGGTAAAGGCGTTTTTGGTACGCGATCGCCCGAGGATTCGCAGTGAATCCCTGTTGATAACCGTTTTGTGGCATGATGGTTTAGTATCCTCTATGGACTACAGGAAAGGGCGTTAGTAAGTCTCTTGGCGGAAATCGACTAACGCCTCTACTACTATGATTAAACACCAAATAGGTCATATCCGTCAACTATTCACGGTAAAACTTAACGTTTTGTCCATCAAAAGGTTCTGTCAGCTATGGATCTGAGAGCCTTAAGAGAACGTGCGGGGCTGAAAATTATAGACGTAGCACATATACTAGAATGTGCTGAATCTTCAATTCGCAACTGGGAAAAGGGTCGAACATTGCCAAAGATGGAAGTTTGGCAAGTATTCCGAATGCGGGACTTGTATCGATGTACCGAAGCGGAGTTAGTGCTAGCTGTCAGAAAGTCAATGCCGATGGAAAAAAAAGAACAGGAAAAACCGACGGAGTAACAATACTGATGAAGTGTTGAATTGTTTGTAAAAGTGATAGATTTTTGATTTTTAACCGCAGATGAACGCGGATAAACGCGGATGAAAGAAAGATAAATTGAGAATGAGTTAAGGGGCGATCACCCTGCACATCCACATCACACTATCACTCTTTTGTCAAGACAAAGACACTTCCTTCATTTCCGCGCCCCAGCCGCAAATCCTTATCTAAATAAGTAATATCGAGCCATCCCTGCTGTTCGCGACTATCGAAGCTGAAATCTACAGCAGGGAACTTTTTACCAGACTCAATCTCATTGATATACTTGACTGGAGATTCATAGCCAATTAATCTGCTTAAGCCCAAAATTGACCGCTCAAACTTTACCTGCACTCGCCGTTCTGAAGTCGCCTCAAATGTCGCTGCCACGCTGACAATTCCTTCCAAGTAAGGCAAGCCGTAAAGTTCGGCTATGTTGTAAATTTTCGATTCTTTGACGCGGATAGATTGATAAATTTGACCCAATTTTACCAAGGGAAAACTGTCAAGATTCAGCAGTGCACGGCTGGTGGTGTACAATAACCGCCAATCACCATTTAAAAGCTCTGCAGCTTCGACAGGGCGCGGTGTGGGGTTGTAATCTTCCAATTGGGCGATCGCACTTAAAATCGCTTGTTTGTCCCTGGGAGTCGCTAGCAAACCGCGATTCTTACCAGCAATTATCTCTAAGAGTGCAGATTTTCTCAGCATATTTTTTTTGAGGAAGAGGGATGAAGAAGGAAAAAATATTCTTGAGTTCGCGTTCAATATTATTTATAGATTACGCGACCACTCGTTTTTAGCGCGCTTATTATTGAGTCTCTCTGGGCGCCGCGTGCACCCTATAGTGGTTCTCAAAAAAGTGAGGTATGGGGGCAAGTCCTATGCCCTATGCCCTATGCCCTATGCCCTATGCCCGCCAGAACACCTGATGTTACTGAGAAAGGCTATAGATTGATTAATGACTAATAACTAAGATACCAAATTTCACCAGATAGAGCATCGTCCGATATAGGTATGCTAATTCTTGCTCGTTTTTAACGTAGCGTCTGATAACTTCCCCCACACTGACACTACCTTCTTGCTTGATTGTATCCAATATTTCCATCTGAATGCTAACAGATATTCTCCGATCGTCACCAAAACTGGTAAACCAAATTGTCTGTACCTGCTTTAAAAGTTCTGGTGTGACGATCGCACCCAGACTCAGCATCATCTCATTGCTTAAAGTTCTAGTCGCATAATGGCCCAATACCCGAAACGGATCGTCGCCCAGCGGATAAGGCGGCTTCCCGGCTTTCACAGGTGCAGACTCCGGTGCCCCAACGCGAATTTCTGCTAATTCCCGCCACAATTGTTCGTAAGCTGCAATTACTACTTTCCAATCATAAATTTCCCTTGCCCTTTGTCTGGCATTTTCCCCCATCTGCTTTCTCAATTCGGGGTTTTCAATTAATTCGCACAGCGCGCGGGTGCAGGCATCAATGTCAACTGCTGTGGCCAGGGAAGTGTGACCCATGTAAGTCGGCCAATTTAAGCTGTCGTCGAGATAATTGAGCGCTAAATCTAAACAAGATTCCGGGGGCGGGATGAGTGTGGGAATGCGGAAGCCGTCTATTTCGTGGCGTACTGATTCTTTGTATCCGTTCCAATCGGAGACTATGGCGGGCAGTCCGTTTGCCATTGCTTCAATTGGCGTCAGCCCAAAGGTTTCTTGAATGTTGTCTGAAAGCGAAATGAAAATATCGGCAGCAGACCAAATATTTATTCTAATTTCGGGCTTTCTCCCATCTAAAAAAATAGCATTCACCGAGGGACAAAAGATTTGCGCGCTATTTTTAAAGTCGGGTTCTTCTCTCGGATCTTCGATCCAACCTGCTTGAATTAAGTGGATTTTGGCTTTTGTCTGTTGTGCGGCGCCCTCTAGGGCGATGTACATTGGTACCGGATGAGCTTTTGCAGAAAAAGTCAATCGACCGACAAATAACACAACAATATCGTCGGCAGAAATGCCGAGTTCTTGCCGCAGTTGGCGGCGACTATTAACTGCTTCCATACCCTGCGGAAACGCGCTGCAATCCACTCCTAGGGGAATAACCGGCAATTTGACTAAAATTTCCGGTTGACCCCCGTTGCGCTGCGCTAAATACTCTGACCACTCCCTCAGAGCTCCTTCTACTGCTGTTTTCGCGGCGGCAGAGGTGCAGATCAGGGCGTCCCAAGGCTGCATTGGTGCGGTTATCAAATCGCCGATCGCCTCCATGACATATTTGGTACCGAGGGTGTGAGTAACGCCGCAAACGCTATAGGCCCGCTGATCGACAAATCTGCGCGCCCACACTATCTGCGAGAGGATCGGATCGGGTCGGTAAATGGTGCCCGGTTGAGATAGCAAATCCGGTCGTTCTGTGGGAATCCAGCGGACTTTCCGAGGTTGTTGCAGCCAAGGTTGGATGTGCGAACAAAACTCCTTAAACGTTGTTCCGCTATCTGCGTAACAGTATAGAGAGTCAGCGGTTCCGTGTTGGACTAAGCTTTTGAGAAACCCCTCTCCGGCTGAATGACGCCCTAGAAGTTTTTGCCCTCGGGTGTCGTAACCCTCTTTGTTGTATAATACTGCCGCCGTTATATCCATTCTGAGATTTATTGCTTGAGAGTTGACTGAAGAAGCCAGAGGGCATTCGGGATTAGGCTTTGGTGAAAAACCGCGAGACTGTTCTGAATCAACGGCTGGCGCGTTAGCGAGGCTTGCACAACAGGATCGCCAGGTGTCCCGCGATATCTTAAAGACGATCGTCTGGGATGACAATGCTTACGGCTAAAAAAGGATTGGCAAGACCGGATTTTAGTGTTATCCTGGGGCCCATGCTTGGGGCGATCGCCTTTTGGGTATCCCATCTTATCCCTATCCGGAACCAAACAGGGCCTGTGGTATAATGCTTTAGCCTTGCTAAATGCCCGATTTGCAAGTGCTCGATCCTAGCTGCAGTCCGTCGGTCAAACGTTACCTCTACTCGATCGCGTCTTTGTCTTTAGAAACCGAGAATCATGTACAACCCATCTCTGCGTCAAATACCTCGCCACTTGCCTGCGGATGTAATTCCATTAAAGCAGCAATCTTCTCTTTTAGACTGGTTGGAATCTAACAATCGCCTGTTAGCAAGGGATGTCCAAGAACCCGACTATCTCCACGAAGAAGAAATTTCCGAACTAATGGCAGTTGACGACAGTCCTTACGATGATTTAGAAGAGGAAATAGAAGAGGATGTGAGTGTAGGCGAGGAATAACTTGTAGAAGGGTGAATGAATCCACCGGAAACAGGGAATAAAAACTAAGATATTTCCCCATCTCCTGTATCGCACCCTATTCCCGAATTGTCAATTGCTTGTTCTTAAATGGTGTGTGTTGAGGAGTGTTATGGATAACTTTGTGGATGATAAAATTGCTTTAACTATGCCTTTCAAACTTACAGGCAGGAATTTATTCCTGCTGCTGGGTTTGGGGCTTGGCATTGTAGCGATCGGTTTAGATGTAGCAGCGGGTAGACTTTTGAATGGACCTGCATCGCTATTTATGCCACTAGCTGTTTGTGCTGTAGTTGCATCGGTTTTGGGGTATGCAGTTGTGCCTTTACTCCAGCAACTAAAAGCAGGACAAATAATTCGCGAAGACGGCCCCCAAGCTCACTTAAAAAAGGCGGGAACGCCGACAATGGGAGGCATTTTTTTTGTGCCTGCAGGGGTCGCAGTTGCTTTGCTTTGGTCGAGATTTAACTCAGATGTTGTTGCGGTATCGGCTTTAACTTTAGCTTACGGTTTCATCGGCTGGCTCGACGACTGGCAAATTCTGCGCCTCAAGTCGAATAAAGGTATTTCACCTCGGATGAAATTGGCTTTGCAAGTAGGTTTTGCAGCTGTATTTTGTCTGTGGCTGATGTTCCGCGAACCAGGGATTTCTACCAGCATTGCTTTGCCTTTCGGTTGGGTATTGCCTTTAGGTTTTCTGTTTTGGCCGCTGGCGGGTTTTGTGCTGGTAGCTGAAAGCAATGCTACTAATATTACTGACGGCGTTGACGGGTTGATGGGAGGTTTGGGGGCGATCGCACTTTTGGGATTGGGCGCATCTGTAGCCTCAACTTCGCTAGAATTAATGATATTTTGCGCCTGCACCAGCGGCAGTTGTCTCGGTTTCTTAGCACACAACCGCAATCCAGCCAAAGTGTTTATGGGCGATACAGGTGCTTTAGCTTTGGGTGGTGCCTTGGGTGCGGTAGCTCTATTAACTAATAGCCTTTGGGTATTATTAATAATTAGCGGGATTTTCTTTATTGAAACGCTGTCAGTAATTGCTCAAGTAGGTTATTATAAAGCTACAAAAGGCCCTGATGGCATCGGCAAGCGTCTGTTAAGAATGGCTCCGCTGCACCATCATCTAGAACTGTGCGGCTGGTTAGAAACTCAGGTTGTTGGCATCTTTTATATAACTAACGGGGTGTTAGTGTTAATGATTTTGATGTTGACTAGCAACAGTTAACAGCGGATTGGCAAAGGATTTAACAGCCGATGTAATTGATATTTTGTGCAAGGTTCCACAACAAATAAGATGCCCGTTCTACAGGAACTCAATGGAGTTGTGGAACGAGCATCTTGCTCGTTTAAGGCTCAAAAAAAGGCTCAAAAAATAAATCGGCTTTCCGCCTTCACTCGCGTGAAAATAAGGATGTTGAGGAGGTGTATCAGTTTGTGGAGAAAGGCACAAAAGTAGAAATTATTCGATAAGTTAAGCTGCCAGAAAACTTGCTCGTAGTAAGGACTTTACTCCTAATTGACTCCAAAAGCTGCATAGAGGACTAATGAACAGTGATGTGTCTTTACCGGAAGTTTCGGTGGTTGTGCCTGTTTACAACGGCGAGATGGATTTGCCGGAGTTGATCGAGTGCCTGCGATCGCAAACTTATCCGATCGACAGTGTAGAATATCTCTTAGTAGACAATAACAGTCGCGATCGCACTTCAACCATCATCGAAACAGCAGCCTCTAACCCCCCCTCACTCCCTCCCTTGGTACGAGGGGGAAGCAATTTCAATCAAATAACCATTCGCCACCTCACCGAAAACCAGATTCAAAGTTCCTACGCCGCCCGCAATAAAGGAATTCGCGCATCAACAGGCGAAATCATTGCATTTACCGATGCAGACTGTCGCCCGAAATCTGACTGGCTGGAAAATTTAGTTAAACCATTTTTAGATGTAGAAATCGCACTTTCAGCCGGGGAAATAGTCGCACTACCCGGTAAAACTATTTTAGAACAACACGCCGAGCGCGAAAATACTTTATCTCAAAAACATACTCTCGCTCACCCTTTTTGTGCTTACGGTCAAACCGCCAATTTAGCTGTACGCAAACAAGTTTTAGAAACAGTAGGTTTGTTTCGCCCGCATCTAACCAGCGGAGGAGATGCTGACTTGTGCTGGCGGATTTTGGGGGAAACATCCTATAAAATATATTTTGCCGAAAATGCGATCGTCCGACACCGCCACCGTCCCACAATAAAACAGTTGCAAAGTCAATGGTATCGGTACGGCGAATCAAATAAATATTTGCACGAACTCCACGGTGTCGATTTGATGCGAGAATTCACAACAGGGGAATATTTTTACCGGCTGGCTAGGTGGCTGTTAAAGGAATTTCCGGTTGCTGCTGCCAAAAGTGCGATCGGCCGAGCCGATCTGGTAGATTTGTTTAATACGCCGATCGGTCTAGTGAATGTTAGGGCAAGGGCGATCGGACAGCGCCAAGCCAAACTTCCCGCATCAGCTTGGCAGATTGAGCGGTTTTAATCGGTTTTAATATTTTAGAGCAATTAATCAGGGTTCGATCGCACGGGCGATCGACAAATATTCGTTTGTACAGCATCCCCGCCTATATATACCTATAAGTAGAGTTTATCGGTAGAGATAAATATGTGAATTACAAATATGAAAATTTAACGCAATACTTAATATAAAATTAATAAGTCTATTCTTCCCCCCTAGTCTCAAAACAACGAGTAACTCGAATACTGACGCCAAAATAGCCTCGAATTCTGCCTTCTGGCTTTTGAGTGCTGTCGTTGGCGCGATCGGAATTATTCTCAGAATTTTAAATTTTTGTAACCTTTACAGGTAATGCCAATGGCTCAAATCTTACTGCAGACGGTTTGGTTTATACCTTGCTATCCACTCATCGGCGGAGTTCTGTCGATGCTGTGGTTTCCGGCAGTTACCCGCCGCACGGGGCCAAGACCATCCGGTTACGTGAACGCCATATTAACCTTTTTCGCTTTCCTACACGGCGTCATCGCCCTCACAGCTATCTGGAACCAACCAGCGCAACACCAGTTAATTCCCTGGCTGAATGTAGCAGGTTTAGACTTAACCATTCCCGTAGAAATCTCTGCTGTCACCGTCGGCGCGACAGTTTTGGTTACCGGACTGAACTTGCTGGCACAGATTTATGCAATCGGTTACATGGAAATGGACTGGGGCTGGGCTCGGTTCTTTTCCCTGCTGGGGCTGTTTGAAGCCGGGATGTGCGGCTTGGTACTGTGCAATTCTCTCTTCTTCAGCTACATGATTTTGGAAGTTCTGACTTTGGGTACTTACCTGCTAGTCGGGCTGTGGTTCAATCAGTCTTTGGTGGTGACAGGCGCCCGCGACGCTTTCTTAACCAAGCGGGTAGGTGACTTATTCCTGCTGATGGGAGTAGTCGCAATTCTGCCGCTGGCTGGAACTTGGAATTTTGATGAGTTGGCTGTTTGGGCCCAGACTGCAAAGCTTGACCCCACTGTAGCGACGCTGTTGACCTTAGCTTTGATTGCCGGGCCGATGGGTAAATGCGCTCAGTTTCCCTTGCACCTGTGGCTGGATGAGGCGATGGAAGGCCCGCTGCCGGCGACGATTTTGCGGAACACCGTAGTTGTCGAAACTGGTGCTTGGATATTGATTAAGTTGCAGCCAGTGATTGCTTTGTCGCCGATTGGGATGACGGCAACTATTGCTGTGGGTGCTGCGACGGCCGTGGGTGCTTCATTAATTGCGATCGCCCAAATTGACATCAAGCGCACGCTTTCCTATATAGTCAGCTCTTACATGGGCTTAGTATTTATCGCCGTCGGCACCGGACAAGCCCAGACAGCCCTGACATTAATATTTGCCTACAGCTTGGCAATGGGTTTGCTGGTGATGAGCATCGGTTCGGTAGTTTGGAACAGCATCACTCAGGATGTCCGAGCTCTCGGCGGTTTGTGGGGAAAGCGGCCGATATCTGCCATATCGTTTATTGTCGGTAGCGCTGGATTGGTGGGACTGCCCCCCTTCGGCTGTTTCTGGGCTTTAGAAGAATTCACGTCCGGGCTTTCGGAAGCTCAGCCTTTGCTGTTAGGAATAGTTTTGTTTGTAAACGCCGTCACTGCTTTTGGGTTGGTGCGCGTCTTCGGTTTAGTTTTTGGCGGCAAACCAAAGCAAATGACCGAACGTTCGCCGGAAGTTCACTGGCCTTTTATTTTGCCGATGACTATTTTAATGGGCTTTACTTTGCACGTTCCGCACTTGCTGGCGGCGTGGAATTTATTGCCTGTGGCAAGTTTGAATTATACCGCAAGTGGAATGCTAGTTTTGTCAACGGCGATCGGCATCGGTGCAGGAGCATTTGTTTACCTGAACGAGAAATGGGAAAAACCGGTGCGAATTGGTTCTCAAGCCCTGCAAGACTTTTTTGCCTACGACTTTTACACTGCCAAACTTTACCGGGTGACAGTGATATTTGCAGTCGGTCTAGTTGCTCAAGTTATCTCCTGGGTCGATCGCAATATTGTTGACGGATTCGTGAACTTAATCGGTTTGGCCACAGTTTTCGGCGGGCAAAGCCTCAAATACAACGTTAACGGTCAAACTCAGTTTTACGCCTTGACAATTCTGTTCGGAGTGGCAGTTTTGGGACTGCTCGTAAGCTGGCCGCTGCTAGCTCGCCTGTCGCTGATTGTAGGTGGGTAAAAATATTTGAAATTTAAGATTTTAGGTGACAGTTTTAATCTAAAATCTTAAAAAAAGATGAAGTCTTGAACAAAGATTTCAAAGTGGTTCAAATAAAGCAAAATAAATGAACTCAAACAACAGACAATTCAATATTTCTCGGCGCAATTCCCTCAAATTTGCCGCAGGTGCTATCGGTACAGGGATACTCGCAGCACGAGCAGGCGCTGAGTTGGCTGCACCCCAACCAGTAATTGCTCAAACTCCCTCGACTCCCGATGAAGCTCTGCAACTGTTAATCGATGGGAACCAGCGGTTTGTTAACAACATGCGCCAAAATCCCAACCAAGACTTTACGCGCATCGCCCAAGTTGCCCCATCTCAAGCGCCCTTTGCTGCTATTCTCGGCTGTGCAGATTCCCGCTTTCCTGCGGAAATTCTCTTCGATAGAGGATTTGGAGATATATTTGTCTGTCGCGTGGCCGGAAATGTGGCTACCCCAGAAGAAATTGGCAGCGTGGAATTTGGCACGCTGGTACTGGGAGCAAAAGTGCTTATGGTAGTCGGGCATGAAAATTGCGGTGCGGTAAAAGCAGCCATCGAAGGAGGTACACTTCCCGGTGAAATTGGCAGTTTGACCCAGGCCATTCTGCCGGCTGTAGAAAGCTCGAAAAACCAACCGGGCGATAAGGTAGCAAATGCCGTCAAAGCGAATATTAGGCTGCAAGCTAACAGGTTGAAAGCCTCTCCAGTTATCAATCAGTTAATTCAAGAGGGGAAACTGAAAGTTGTTGGTGCATACTACGATTTAGACACGGCGGCAGTCGAGATTCTTCCTATGGCATGGATGGTTTAAAAAACCTCGAAGCACTTGTTAAGGCAATTTGCAATAAACCAGCCACTACGGGTTTATTGCAAATTGTGCAATAGGTGAGATTGTAGGCGCGTAAAGACATTTAAATTTTAAGATTTTAGGTGACTGTTTTAATCTAAAATCTTAAAAACAGGAAGTCTTGAACAAAGATTTCCAACTCGTTTAAATAAGGCAAAACGAATGAACTCGAACAACAGACAATTCAATATTTCTCGGCGCAATTCCCTGAAATTTGTCGCAGGTGCTATTGGTACAGGCATCCTCGCAGCACGAGCAGGCGCTGAGTTGGCTGCACCCGAACCAGCAATTGCTCAAAATAACGTGACTCCCCAGCAAGCTCTGCAAATGTTAATCGACGGGAACCAGCGGTTTGTTAACAACATGCGCCAAAATCCCAACCAAACCTTGGCGCGCGTCACCCAAGTTGCCCCATCTCAAGCACCCTTTGCTGCTATTCTCGGCTGTGCAGATTCCCGCTTTCCTGCGGAAATTCTCTTCGATAGAGGAGTTGGAGATATATTTGTCTGTCGCGTGGCCGGAAATGTTACTACCCCAGAAGAAAAGGGCAGCCTGGAATTTGGCACGCTGGTACTGGGAGCAAAAGTGCTTGTGGTAATCGGGCATGAAAATTGCGGTGCGGTAAAAGCAGCCATCGAAGGAGGTGAACTTCCCGGTCAAATTGGCAGTTTGACCCAGGCCATTAAGCCGGCTGTAGAAAGCTCGAAAAACCAACCGGGCGATAAGGTAGCAAATGCCGTCAAAGCGAATGTTAGGCTGCAAGCTAGCAGGTTGAAAGACTCTCCAGTTATCTCTGGGTTAATTCAAGAGGGTAAACTGATAGTTAAGGGTGGATACTACGATTTAGACACGGCGGCAGTCGAGTTTTTTGATATACCGTGATGCAATTTGGGATTGATAATTTGGGAAAAGTTAACATCTAAACTCTCAAATTCAGGCTCTAAGCCCCAGGCCTAGGACGATCGACTTGTAGGGTGCCCCAGACCGAGTCCTGGACGCATTAGCGAGGGTTTGGGCCTGGGACGTACCTTACCACCTGTGTCATTTGCGTCCAGGACTGAAATTATCAAACACAAAAACCAGAAAAATTGATTCTTTACTCTTTACTCTTTACTCTTGACACATTATGCTTAGTGCCTTGCTCTGGTTGCCCGCGTTGGGCGCTGCGGTAGTCGGGTTCCTGCCCGGAAATATCAATGGGATGCGTTTGCGTTCCATAGCCTCGGCTTTTGCTTCTGCTATTTTCATTTTGAATATCTGGCTGTTGACTCAATTCGATACAGCCAATGCGGGACTGCAATTTCAAGAATATTTGCCTTGGATTCCACAATTAGGTTTGAGCTACAACTTGGGCATTGACGGCTTGTCCTTGCCGCTGCTGGTTTTAAGCGCTTTGCTGACGCTATTAGTCATTTACGGCACAGGCGAAAAGATGGAGCGCCCCCAGCTTTACTACTCTTTGATTTTGCTAATCAATGCTGGTATTGCCGGAGCTTTGATGTCTCAAAATTTGCTGCTGTTTGTACTGTTTTACGAAGTAGAATTAATTCCTTTTTACCTGTTGATTGCGATTTGGGGCGGAAAGCAGCGGGAATACGCTGCCATGAAGTTTTTGATCTACACAGCAGTTTCGGGACTTTTAGTACTGGCAGCATTTTTGGGTGTGGCTTGGCTGAGCGGTTCTTTAAATTTCGATTACAGTGCGATTACCACTCAAGAATTGCCTCTAAAAGTGCAGTTAATCCTGCTAACAATTTTGCTAATCGGCTTGGGAATTAAAATTCCCTTGGTGCCGCTGCACACTTGGTTACCAGATGCTTACGTCGAAGCTTCGCCAGCAACAGCAATTTTGCTGGGAGGGATTCTGGCAAAGTTGGGAACTTACGGTTTAGTGCGGTTTGGCTTGCAGATGTTTCCCGAAACTTGGTCGATTATAGCTCCCGGTTTAGCGGTTATCGGGACTGTGAGCGTGATGTACGGGGCTTTGAGCGCGATCGCCCAAAAAGACATCAAGCGCATGGTAGCCTATAGTTCGATCGGGCATATGGGCTACATCCTCGTTGCCTGCGCCGCGGGTACGAAGCTGGCATTAATAGGCGCTGTCGGGCAAATGGTAAGCCACGGCTTAATTTTAGCTTTGCTGTTTTATTTGGTAGGCATCATCGAAACCAAAGTCGGCACCCGGGATTTGGACGTGCTCAACGGTTTGATGAACCCGATGCGGGGTTTACCGACTGCCAGTTCCCTGTTAGTTTTGGGCGGCATGGCAAGCGCCGGAATTCCGGGTTTGGTGGGTTTTGTTGCCGAATTTTTAGTGTTTCAAGGCAGTTTCTCGATCTTTCCAATTCCCACTTTACTCTGCATTTTAGCTTCGGGTTTAACAGCAGTTTACTTTGTGATTCTGCTCAACCGCACCTGTTTTGGGAAGTTGGACAATGCCACGGCTTACTACCCTCCAGTTACGTTTGCTGAAAATATGCCGGCGCTGGTTTTGGCGGGCATCATTTTTGTGTTGGGAATTCAACCTGTTTGGCTGCTCAAGTGGAGCGAATCTACTACAAATGCGATCGTTGCTACTCTGCCGGCTGACAGAAATACCCAAGTTGCTATTAGCTATCCCCTAGAACATTCGGCTGTTGAAATCGCATCTACACAAACGAAGTCCGCCTCTGCCGACTAAGAGAATCTACTCGTTACCAGGCTCTGCCTGGTAACGCAAATCCGGAGGCTCTGCCTCCAATTTTCCGGTTCAGACCTGGATATCGGTTCCCAAGCAAAGCCCGAGAACCAGTTAAAGAATCGCAGCTTTTTGCAATAATTGAAAATATTTAGATTCACTCAATCAAAGGAAGAAACAATGGTACAAACCCCTAATAAACCAGCAACTAAACTACCTCCTTCCAAACACCAATTTGCCGAAGTAATTCACAGGCTGGAAGCTGGCGGCGCGATGATTCCAGATACGCCGGAAAATCTGATGCAAATCATCGCTATCTGGAAAGCTTACGCAGTGCCAATGGATTTCTACTGGCGGGATTTGCTTTACATCGCCGAACGGGTATTTTTACACCCGCTTCCCTTCTTTAAATACTTCTTGCCCCAGGAGTATTTAGACTTGCAAAATCACTATGCAGGCGACGGTGCAGATTTGCGGATTTGGCGCGGGACTGGAAGTGTTCACCCGGAGCTTTTGGAGTTCATGGAGAAGGGTGAAACAGGTAAAATTCCGCGGCTGTTTCACCATTTGTGGCACGATCGCATTAACATGGAATTTGCCGAAGAGTGCATGAGGTCAATGCTTTGGCACCGGGGCTTGTACGTGCCGACCAATCAATTCGATCCTTATTTGGACAGTGACGAATATAAGGCTAATGCCGATCGGGCAATTAAAGCTTACTTCAAAAAAGACCCGTTCATGCTAGCACTGCACAAAGCATTTCCAGAAATGTTTTTAGAACAGTGCCGCCAAATGTCTTATTACAGCAATCTCGGTTTATTCTGGGAAGTCATGGCGCCGGTGTTTTTTGAGGTTTCCGACTTGTACGACGAAGGGAAAGTTACCACAGTCCCGGAGGCGATGAATTTCCTAGTAAATGGCATATTTGCAATCGCCGGACGCCCGATTTACCACCACGTTTACATCGACGGCGAGAAGTACGAAATCATCCCCAAATCTAAGGGTTTCACTTGGCTTTACGAAGCAGCGTTACCTTACGTGGAAGCTGTATTTTATCGCACTTCGCCATTCCGAGGCACCAAATCTTACAACGCTCAAGCCAAGGAAGTTCCCGACGACCAAAAAGACTTCCACTACGGAGTATTGTATGCAGACAAATTCCCGGTAGGTACGGCGGGGATTCCGCCGACTTTGCTAGCACAGGATATGCTGCATTTCCTGCCGCCTTATTTGATGGATTTCTACAAACAGCGCTGTCGCGGCGAAGATGATATCCTCAATCAAATTGGGGTGACATTTCAGCGATCGATGTACTGCGTTACTTCGGCGGTGATTCAAGCTTTGCGGACTGCTCTTTTGTATCCTTTAGATGACCCGAATCCCAAGCATTTGAAGGCAAATCGGGCTTTCTTTGAGTCTCAGCTCGATCGCTTCTGTCGCCCGGAATACGGCATGAAATATGCTGCGAAGTTGAATAATATTCAGACTCCGGATTACAGGTAAAGGATGTTGGCCGGAGGCATCTTAGCTTCCAAGTCCGCCAGTCCGTTAGTCCGCCAGGGGTTGAAACCCCTGGCTCAAACCTCAAGTCGGTTGAAACCGACTGGGAAAAATGAGAGCTTTTTTAAACCGTTTCAAAAGTCCTATAATATTAAGCCAGTTGGCATCGCAATTATTCAACACTCTCTCTTCTTTTCCTCTGAGTTCTCTGCGTTCTCTGCGTTCTCTGCGGTTTAATCATTCCGATCCAACCGGAAACGATATAACCAATAACAAATAACCAATAACTATGGACAGCAACGATCTAGCCAAATATATCGAAGCAAAGGACGGGATATCCAAACCTTGGCTGTTGGTGCAACTGCGGCTCAAAAAATTGCAAGAAAGGCGATCGGAGATTTCTGCTGAAGAGTATATGATAGAACTTACGGACATTCACAAAGATTTAATGAATCTGGGGGAATGGTGGCTGGGAATCGAGGATGAAGTGTTTTAAAATTTAATTGAAAGTTCAAGTAGGATTAAGTCGATCGCACTTTAAAATTTTTCCATCAAATCTTTTTCGTGGGAATAGACATCTCGTAGCTGTTGCAGCGCCGCCCCAGAAATTGCCGATTTAACAGTAGCTACCAAGAGGCCCCACTCCAGCAAGCTGTCAACTGAAACAGCTTTTTTGAACTTGTGGGTGTGAACTACCCAACACCCATCTGAGTACAGATAGGGTGTGGGCTTCCCCATTCAACGGGGATTGCCTCAGCCTTCATGGATTTTTTACGTCCTGATGGCTTTGGTCTTACATCCCCTCCAAGGGCAGAAGCGCTAGTTCCTAACGCCAAAACTCGCAAGCCTTCGTTTTTAATATTTATTGCAGCGTTGATGTCTCTATCATGCCGATGCAGACAGTGAGGACAATCTACAAGTCTTACACCCAATGAATCATATCCTTTTTGCAGTATTGGGATGGGTAGTAGAGTTTCGTTACAAAGTTGAGAAGATGGGAAAAACCGCCCTATTTCTTGGTATGTGTGACCAAATCTTTCTGCTTTGTACTTGAGCATGGTTAGAAAAATTCCCCATGCTTGGTCTGATATTGCTTTTGCCAAGTTGGGATTTTTAACCAGATTCTTAACTGCCAAATCTTCTACACAAATAACTTGATTTTCGTATGCTATTTTGCGAGATAGCTTGTGTAGAAAGTCTTCCCTTACTCTAGCTATTTTACTAGATACTTTGGCAACTAAAAGTTTAGCCTTGCGACGCTTGTTAGATGTTTTATCCGTCTTTTGGGCTAATTTCTTTTGTTTGCGTTTTCTATTCCTTTCTAACTTAGCCAATTGCTTCTTAGGTAGGTTGTATTTTGAACCCTCCGAAGTTATAGCAAAGTTTTTCAACCCCAAATCAACACCGATAGCTTCTCTAATTGCGACTGCCGGCCTATCTTCTTGGTTAAAGAGAATAGAAGCATAGTACCTACCATCGGTGTTTCTCGATATTGTTACAGTCGTGAATTTAGCATCAGGAATGTTTTTGTGAAACACGGTTCTCATCACCCCCAAATTACCCGGAAACTTAATTACAGAATCCTGTGGCATTAGTTTCACATTTTGGGGATATTGAATCGATTGCTTACCATGTTTAGATTTGAATTTAGGAAATTTAGCGCGTCCCTCAAAAAAATTGACAAACGCACTTGAAAGATTAAATGTTACTCGTTGTAAGACCTGACTATAAGCCAGTCCCAACCATTCATATTCCTTTTTCAAACCAGGAAGCAACTTGTCCATCGCAGCTTTAGAAAGACCTTTGGCAGTTTCTTTATACGCGCTAGTAGTGGCATTGAGCATATAATTCCACAGCCATCGAGTATTGCCAAAACATTGAGCCAAGTAGGATTCCTGCTCGTCGGTAGGATAAATTCTGATTTTTACTGCTCTGTACATGGTATCGACCTTACCGTGCTTACATATTCACGGTAACATAAATAATTAAAAATATGTCAACTCACAACAAATATTTTGCTCGTTTGGGACGAGTCCTCGAACATCGCTATCGCATTGGTCAGAGGACTGTCCTCAACTCACGCGCAATTCATCAAGGGCAAGATCCCTGGGTAAAGGTACAGTGTGAGCCTTCTTGCTGTTATACGTAAGAATTAAAGTCACAGAATTAGCGATCGACCTTTCCATGTTTCTGCTATAAAACCTCTTGTCAAAACGCGCTTAGACGCTGTGCAGCGCAGATAAAAGCTCAGCTTAAAAGTGCTAAGATTTAGTCAAAGTTGTTAATCTCCCGTTACCTTTGTGACTAGAGCCAGTACCGCCATTGGAGTCAGCCCAATTATCAAGGATCAGGTGCAGAAAAAGGCGCTAGCAACCCGGCTAACGCTGAAGGAAATTATCTATGTCGGGATGCTGGCGATTGACGAGTTGGACGAAAAGCGCTTGCAAGAGTTGGCTGACAAGGTGCATCAAATGCAGGTGAATGGGGAGATTTGAGGGGAAAAGGGGGAATCCCTGCCCGAACCGAAGGCACGCGCGTTCGGGATAGCTTCGCTCGCGCGGACTTCGGGTGAGGTAAGGTAAGGGCGATCCTGTTGAACCCGTGTACCGATCGAAATTCTGATTTTTCTACCAATAAATGGGGGTCTTGCCCTTGTCAGCGGGAGCGTTCTGCAATTTAGCATTTGTACGGGTTTCGGTGCTCTTAGCCCCACACAGCTTGCTCAAATCAACTATCGTGGTATCCGAGCGCTGATAAAAACACAAAGGTCGATCGTTGGATTGAGGATCGGGTGGAGCAAAAGTAGCAGGGCCCGAAAAGCCCTCGGAAGACTGCCTCGGCATTGGGGATAGTGGAACTTTCATCTCGGTAGTTGGCTCTGACTGTTGTGCATGGGCGGAGTCGGCCGTTACCATTCCTGACAGTAGCAGAAATGCCACCGAAAGCAGGAGGAGATTGGAGCGTTTCATATTAATTTTCGACAATCTTGTCTCTGAGACTTTCAACAAATGCCATGACTTCGGCTTTGGGTAATGGATTGACGCTATTTTGAGTGAGAGCTTGGGACACAGCATTAGCAAAAGCGTTAAATTCATTGTCCCCGAGACCTCCATCCATTCCACTATGGGAAAGGGTCATAGTCCGCCCTGTATAAACACAAGGCCCCCCTGCCGCTTGGCAGAATTGATCCACTAACAACTGACGCAGCCTCTGTTTTGAGTTTGTACCCAAGCCAATAAAGTATTTACCAATTACTGGGTCAGCGAATATGATAGCTGCTGAATCATCAATGACTTTTGCGATCCCGTTGTAGCCTCCTAACTTAGTGTAGAGAGATCTTCCTGAAGCACCTTGTGCAATCAGATCGGTAGTTACTTTTTCTGGTGATTCTTGTGCTGACATCACAGGCGTAGAACGAGCGAAACTAGGGCTTAATCTGAAAGTAGTTACAACTATGACTGTGAGACAAATTAATGTCAACAACATTCCCAAAGATTTACTGATTTTCATTGAAAATCTCCAATTGTGATGGTAATATGGTTAATTGAATCTTCAGCACTAAGTCATACAGATACATAGGCTTAAGAAGCCTGCAGCCGAAGTATAAGCCCAACTAAACTTAGTTTTTCGCTCTGTGCGATGGGAAAGAGGCGATGGGAAAGAGCGATCGGTCGTCACATCACTCGATCACTTTAGCATCAAATTATCTTAGGGTAGATTTTGTAATATTTCTTAGATAAGTCAGCATTTTCTGAGAGATTGACTTGACATTGTGTTGCGTCTTGTCAAAACGCGGTTAAACAAGTTGCATCGCAGCTAAAAGCTCAGGTGAAAAGTGGTAAGATTTAATCGAATTTGTTAATCTCCGGTTAGTTTTGTGACCAGAACCAGTACCGCCATTCGAGTCAGCCCCATAATTAAGGAACTTGTGCAGAAAAAGGCGCTAGCAACCTGACTAAGGCTGAAGGAAATTATCTATGTCGGGATGCTGGCGATTGACAAGCTAGAGGAAAAGGGCTGGCAAGAATTGACCGCTAGGGTGCATCTGATGCAGGTGAATGGGGAGATTTGAGGGAAAAAGGGATCTCGCACTTTTGGTGAAATGAGGTTAGGGGCGATCGCAAATTCAAAAATTTTCCAGCCTATATTTTTGGTATAAATAAGCATCTCGCAGTTGTTGCAAAGCTGTTTCTGAGAACAGGGATTTGACTGCAGCTACCAAGAGGCCCCATGCAAGCTGTTTATCCGCAGTAGTAGCGTTTTTGAATTGATGTATATAAAACTGTGTCCAAAAATCCGGCGCTTTTTTGCCTTTCCAGCGTTTGTACCATCTGCCAAAGTCTTGAAGTTTCGGTAATTCTACTTCTAAAATTGGCGGAAAATCGGCGTAGCTGACAAAGCGGCTGATGCCTTTGGCGTGGACGTATACCATGTAGCGACAGCATTCGATCCGGTAAATCTGGTCTGTTGAGATATTGAACAGCAGTGCAACAGTTTCTTCTGTGACAAATCTTGCCAGCGGATGAAGGACTGGGGACTTGTGGATAATTTTGGAGCAGGCGAAGGTGCTTGATTTTAGCTGGAATGCTGCTATCATGGTTACTCAGACAGCTAGTAACTGTCTATTTAAGTTTTAAAGACGATCGCCCTTTAGTTTTCGAGGCCGGGGGGCGATCGCTCTTTACATATAAAATTTTACGACGCAATTGCATCAACTGTCAAGCATGGGTTTAGTCAGGCTAAAAATTCGGGAACTAGCGGCCGAGAAGGGCTGGACGCTTAAGGAAGTATCCGATCGATCCGGGGTAATTTATAGCACTGTCAGAAGCTATGCTCGTCGTCCTGAAATGGCAATGGTTGACTTTACTTGCCTGCGGAAGTTAGCTCGGACTTTTGATGTGATGATTGAGGATTTGGTTGAGGTTTTGGAGGAATAGGCCGATCGACCTTGAGTTTTCGAGACGGCGGGCAATCGCTTTTTTGTATTTTTTACACTAGAGCCTGATTAACTGTAGTTAGTCAAACATTATGGTACTTAATCGGATTGAGGATGGTAACATCAAGGAAAGTTGTTATTAATAGTTGATTATTCTTCGTGGCTAAAACTAATACTGCGATCGCCGTCAGTTCCGCGATTAAGGAAGTCATTCAAAAACAAGCGCTAGCGACCAGACTAACGCAGAAGGAAGTCGTGTACTTGGGAATGCTGGCAATTGATGCACTCGATAAGGAAAGCCGCCAAGAGTTGGCAGATAAGGTGCATCAGATGCAGGTTAATGGGGAGATTTGAAGCTGAAGAAAACCAGGTCAAACCCTGATTGAATCAGCCCTATCAAATCCGGTAGCATCGGAATTATTGATCTCTCTGTTCTCGAACTCTGCGTTCTCTGCGTTCTCTGCGGTTTAATCATTCCAATGCAACCGGAATTGATATTACACATGGGCGTCCAGAAACCGGGTTTTTACGAAAAGACGCGTTGCAACCAGCAGATTAGGAAAAAAACCCGGTTTCGAGGAGTCGGAGTGCGTCCAGGACCGTATCTAGAATCTCAAATGGTAGAATTCTCTGGAACTACCAACATCCGCGATTCTATTTCTTCCCAGGTTTTTGCTGATATTCTCACTGCTGCTTCTTTGCATTCGATGAGAAAATTATTGGCAGATAAATAATCTCCCAGCGCCTTTGCTTCTTCCTTAGATAATTTGACTATTTCTCTATTGAGATGGAGTGCATTACACCAGGTATCTAAAAGGCAATCAAAAATTGCTAAGTCTATTTGGTCGGATTGGTTAGCATCAGCAAATCGATCTTTGAGTGCTGTCAGTTGAGCAATCAGTTCAGTCCAATTCACATCCTTGAAGATTTTGATTTTTTGAAATTCTTCGGCGATGGCGATGGCGTTGGCGATGGCCATGCGGATGATGGCGTTGGCCTCGCTTTCGATGTTGATACTATTGCCCTGGGCGTTGGCGAGGGCGATGCCGTTAACCTTGGCGATGTTGTAGCCGATGTTGTAGCCGATGTCGTAGCCGATGCTGATGCTGTTGGCCTTGGCGTTGGCGTTGGCGATGTCGTAGCTGATGTTGTAGCTGATGCGGTTGCCGTTGGCGTTGGCGATGCCTTTGGCGTTGGCGATAGCGTTGGTGTTGGCGTTGGCGATGGCTCTGGTGATAACGATCGCCGCAGCACGTTTACCCACAGGCTTAAAATCACCTTCCGAGTCCTTAGTTGCTGCATCTGCCCATTGCAATAGCTCTTGCAACTTCGGCGTGTTAATGTACTTTTGAGCCTCTTTTTCCATTAACAGCAGCAAGTCATCAGCCCCATTTTTTGCACGCACCAACCCCGCTACCAACAAAAACACTTCTCGCCAGCGTGCATCGGAAAGATGGCCGGTAACTAACTCCTTAATTAAATTATTATCAGCAATATATTGCGCCGTGAGATATTCCTGAAGCGTCAAATGCGAAAACGAGTACACATCCTCAGCTCGTTCTACCAAAATCCCCTGTTGAACTGCAATAGCATTCAGAACCGCCTCACCGTCTAAATGCTTCGGTGCATTCAAATTGCCTGATAAAAAAGTTTTGATTTCCTCAACCACTTCTCGCTGCGAAAAAAACAGCTTATCAGTCTCAAAACCAGTATAAGCAATCTCCGATAACAAACTCTCCTCTAACTCCGTGCTGAGTCCTTGATAAATTTCCTCTTTCTGAATCCGCTTTTCCGCCGCCCATTCTTCCAACAATATCCGCAAAGCCTTTTTGTAAAGAACACTGCGATTATTCGGAAAGTTTTGCGAACGGTTATAAATGAGGCAGAGGAAAGTTAGCAATAATGGCGTGTGGGCTAACTCTTTAGCTGCTGCATATTCTGGCTTTTGCAATAACTCCCAACATTTTTGAGCTGTTCCTGCTTGTTTATCAACGTCTAACTGAAACCAGTTACCAATAAATTGCTCAATTTGAGTATCGTCAAAGTCGGCTAGTTTGACATCCGTAAAGCGTTGAAAGTTGTTTTTATAAGCGGCTGTGCGACAAGAGACAATGAAGCTATTTTTATCATAGCGGTCAACAAAATTTTGAATTTTACTAATGACCTCATTTGTGTTGACTGTCGGCACTTCATCCAATCCATCCAGCAAGATTAACAGCTTTCCCTGCTCTAATGCCTTAGCGATAAATTGCTCAGGATAGGGAAAGCTACAAATGCTAAACTCTTCAACAATTAATTTTTCTATGTCTATCTGGCTAGATATAAAGCTTTTAAGTTCGATAAAAACTGGAATGCGATCGTGCTTAAATCCGCCTTTTTTGCCCTTCAGTGCTTCGAGTCCTATTTTCCGCAAAAATGTAGATTTTCCGCCTCCGGGCTGCCCTAACACCATCAAATATTGCTTCTGATTAGCAATTTTTAGCCCTTCTTGCTTCTTGCAATCTTGCTGCTGAAAACTTCGCTTGTTTGCTTTGCGGTAAGCTTCTTCTAAATTTTGGATTGATTCAAAACTGCGGATTTCTTGCTCATCCAAAAACTGCACAGCAGTATAAACCGATTCTAATGGCACAGCCTCCGGCATTCCCAATGCTTTCAGCATGCCGTGACGCTTGATGTAGCGTTTGCCGTATTCCCCCGATGCCCTGCAAATCAGCTCATGTACCTTTTTCCCCATCGAGCCGAGAAACTTGCCACTGCTTCCATAGACTGACTGGAAAATGGGGAGGGCGATACCGCTAACACAACTTATAGCATAGGGAGCAAAGGGTTCAAATCCTGTCATGGCAGTATTAATGAGGTTTTGATGATGGGACTTAGCCGCGTCGAGGTCAGAAACCAGGTTGCTTCTATATATCTCTAGTTTGACGCATCAAGCGCAGCTTGTCCTTGCTCAATGCTCTGATACAGTAAATCCACCATAGCAAAAGAGACGATCGCCCCAGTGGTAGAGTGAAAAAGCCGATCGACCCTCAAGTCACTTATGCGATCGAGTTGGCCTCTAAAATGGGTTTACGTGCAACGAATCCTGCATGAGCTTTTGGCAACTTGTACTCACCGTAACTACCTATGATTTGAACTTGAAAACCTGCGCGATCGAGTGCTTCAGCAATATCTTTTGCCTTGTACAACCGCAAACAGTGTATTTCATCATCTCGCCTGTAGGTTTCCCCTACTTTACGAAGAGTTATGATGCGGCGAATTAAAGTTTCATTCTCTTGATTTTCTTCTTTCTCAACCAGAACTATCCAATCTTTTCCTTCCGTGAATCCTTTGGTTGTGTTTCCAGCTACAATCTGTCCGGGTTCTGCAATGTCAAAAATGAAAACACCGCCCTCGGTTAAGGCGTGATAAATGCGGCGGAAAAATTGCACCAGGTTTTGGCGATCGTTGTCTGCATCAAACAGATAATTCAAACATTCGCCGATCGAAGTGACAGCATTACACCGTGGGATATCAGTTTTAAACAGCGACTCAACTCGAAACTCGCCATCTGGCACTCTGTTGCGGGCAATGGCAATCAAAGACTCAGAAATATCAACTCCCAAAACACGATAACCAGCCTTTGTAAATTCTAGTGCTGATAATCCGCTGCCACAACCCAAGTCCACCACTAAACCTTGTTGTAGGTTGTTTTGGGCCAAGATATTCAATATAGCAGGGGCAGATTTGAGAGCATAATCGCTATGACCCACATCATGAATATATGCGAGGTCTTCCTTATACCACTGTGTCATATCGTTTCCGGTTGCACCGTCCGTGATTGTTGACTGTTGACTGTTGACTGTTGACTGTTGAGTGTTGACTGTTGACTGTTGAGTGTTGACTGTTGAGTGTTGACTGTTGACTGTTGACTGTTGACTGTGAGTCAAAAAACTGAATGATAGTTGAGTATTGACTGTTGATTAGATTTTACAATTCCTCAGCTAGCGGAGTTGATATCATGACTTCGTTCCAGCAGACTACTTCACAAATTTAGTGGCTATCGCACTTTTATTGCTGCTTAACAGACTCAGCCAACCGCTTCGCATTCTCCCGCCGATGAAGATTAATCGGACTATTGCGAATATCAACTTCTAGGGTTACTTTTGGTAACTAAGAATCTGTAGTATTAACCATTAAAGCCCTTTGAATCCCACTTCCAAATCCATCTCTTTTGCGGGACTTACAGGAGGTTGAGGCGCGGATTGGGTTTGCTTGCGAAAAACGCCAATTTGATTGAGAACGATCCCGATTAAAATGATGCTGCCGCCGATGTATTGAGCTGTTGTTGGCGTTTCCGATAAAATCAAATAGGCGGCTAAAATCCCCGCGATCGGACTAAACGAACTGGCGAGGGATACATCTGCAGCGCCCGTCGTTTTTAGTCCGGTAAACCAGCACAGTTGTCCGCCAACAACAATAATAGCACCATAGACGAGCATCCACTGCCAGAGCAAGGGCGCAAAAACATCGATAAAGTGGGTGGGAGTATATAAGATTAAAACGACAATAAAGAAAGCAACTGTTCCCACTGTTGTTCTGATAATAGAGAACAATCCTAAGGGAATTTGTTTGAGCGTGACTTTACTAATAATCGTCGAAATGGCTAACGCGATCGCCCCGGATGCTGCCATGAATTCGCCTGTGCCGATCGTCAATCCCCCCATGTCCATCATATCGGTAGTCGGTGCTTGCAATACAATAGTCAGTGCAACACCCACAAACGAAACGATCGCCCCGGCAATCACCCAAAGATTGACGCGATCGCCCAAAATTAGAATGGACAGCGCTAAAATCAGAGGCGGCTCGATGCGTCCAATCAGTACCACATTATTGACAGCGGTTAAATCCAACGCAATAAAAGTTAAGGCTGGAGCCAAGGCCCCAGATAGCAAAGAAATTCCGATCAATCCCCACCATGTTTTACTGGGAATCGATCGGAAATTTTGCAGCGTACATTGCTGGCGATAAACCAGGAATAAAACTGCTAACGCGCAGAGATTCCCTACAAATAAAACATTACAAAATGAAATCAAATTTCTGCCGTCGATCGGGTTCTGCGCTCCTAAATCGGTTAGTTTGCGAATGACAGAGTTAGAGGCAGCAAAAATTATGATTGCTAGTAATAAATAGGTTCGTCCAGGGATGCGGTTGAATAATTGAGACACGATAATAGGAACATGAATATAGCCATCCTAAATGATTATACTCGTTACCAGGCTCTTCCTGGTAACGCATATCCGGAGGAAGAGCCTCCATAGTCTGAGCCGAGGCTCTTCCTCGCTTACATCGGTTAAGGGGCTCTTCCTGGTAACCAGTTAACCACTTATTGAAACTGATGTGAGGATTGCTATATATCATAGGTTCTCTTCTTTAGGATCGCGACTTAAATAACTTACAATTTTAATTATTATTGTGGGATGGGCGTCCCGCCCGTCCTTTTTG
>NZ_JAUBVJ010000078.1:0-32590 GCF_036702785.1 Microcoleus sp. AR_TQ3_B6
GTGGCATCGATTTTACCCTCACTGATCCACAAATCAATACCAGTTTACTTGATTTGGCGCTTAACCGAGAAGTATTGGGCGGCTTTCATGGCGATTGTTGTGAAGAGTTTCGTAGTTCCTGCTTGATAATATTTGTCGAGGGTTCTTCCTAGCCTGTCGTCGTTTAGATGTTCTGGTAGTATTCCCTTTCCGATTAGATGTGATGTTGCTTGGACTACCAAAAATTCCTCGAATATGTATAATGGGGCGCTTAAAAAGCCTAGTCCATTCAAAATCATTGCTTTCATGACTTGTCCTGGGCTGACAATTTCTTGGGTTGTTATTCCTACTTTTTTATTGACTTCTTCTACTAATTCCATCTCGTCTATTATGCCTGCTACTATTCCTAGATGGTCTAAATCTAGGACTTTTATGGCTTCTTGCTGGGGGGGTAACAACCAGCCTGAAACCCATAGCTTTGTAAGGATTGAGCCAATATGTGCTAAAGAAAAATAGGCAGCATAATTGTTACACGCTTGCCTATCTAAAAAATAATGATACCAACATTCTACCTCATTCATTTAAAAAAACAACTAAGTTCAGCTCAATTTAAACTGATTGGAATCTTGCTACCCTTGATACAATCAGAAAAACAAGTGAGATTAGAACGGCTATCCCGGGTATTTCCCTATCCCATTACAACCGAAAGTCGGCGTAGAAAACTACAAAGATTTCTCGATTTGCCTCACTTAACTATCTCACTAATTTGGTTCCCATTAATTACTTATTGGTTGATTACTTATTGCCGTGTTGGTCAAACTTTATCAATCGTAATCGACCGCAGTCAATGGGGCTGTATTAATCTGTTCATGGTTAGCTTAATCTGGGAGCGAAGAGCAATTCCATGGTACTGGTCACTGTTGCCCAAATTGGGAAACAGTAGCTTCGAGTCCCAGACTACCAATTTACAGCAAGTTTTACCATTATTTTCAGAATATAAAGTCATCGTTTTAGGAAACCGTGAATTTTGTTCTGTCGATTTG
The DNA here is from genome assembly GCF_036702785.1 of Microcoleus sp. AR_TQ3_B6. Lineage (NCBI taxonomy): Bacteria > Bacillati > Cyanobacteriota > Cyanophyceae > Oscillatoriales > Microcoleaceae > Microcoleus > Microcoleus sp. AR_TQ3_B6. Next base: position 1,023 of record NZ_JAUBVJ010000078.1, read on the forward strand.
GGAAACTGGCTGAGGGAAAAGGGTGTATCTTTTTGTTTAAGAATGAAAAAGAATCATTGTATCGAAACGGAACATTTAGTTTGGCAACGGTTAGATGAATTAGGAATAGTATCAGGCACCTCTTTATATTTTCAAGGTAAAAGAGTCAGAAAAACTCAGCCTGCTACTGGATTTGATGTTGCTTGTAAGTGGAAAAGAAACTACGGGGCATGGAAGGTTGATGAAGCGTGGTTTATTCTCACAGATTTAGGGTCATTGCCGGTAGCTATCGATGCTTACAAGCAACGGATGGGCATTGAAGAAATGTTTCGAAATTGTAAAACAGTCGGCTACGATATTGAAGGAACTAGCTTAAAAGGAGAGCGACTTATCAACATGATTTTACTCATGACACGATCCTACAGTTCTGGAATATTTCAAGGCACTGAAATGAATAAAAAGCCGGTGCAAAAATATGTATCTTGCCGCAAAGAACCTAAAAAAAGATATCAAAGACGGAGGACATTTGGTGTTGGTTTAGATGGAGAAAAGTGGGTCAATTATCTATAACAATATTCTGACGAGGTAGAACATTTAATGAAGTTAACTCCTTCTAAACGTCGCTTTTATCAACAAGGTATGCGGGCCGCAACCCTTATACAGTCTATCTCGTAGACCTCTTTGTCACCCCCCCAGGGCTTCTTGATGCTCATTCATGGTTTTTTCCTCTTTGATTCTAATTCGTTCATTGTAACTTAAAAAAGCCTGAAGTGATTACGGGGCCATCACTTCAGGCTTGAATTTTAAAAATTTATAACCATCAATTCTATTTAAAGACTTGCGGAATGTGGGTCGTAAGCGTTGCTTGCTTTTATAGGATAGCCATGAAAGCCCTTACCAATTACCAATTACCAATTACCAATTACCAATTACCTCTCAAGTGTATTGAACTTTATACATTTGGAATAAGTCGCCGCTTTGCTTTTTTACTACCTTAGCGCCAGCAGCTTTGATCATTTTTTCCCAATCTTCTACTGCCTCTAAAAATACTTCCCCGGCTCGATAAGTTTCCAAAATTGCCCAATCTTCTGCTAGAGGAGAATTGGGATTGAGGACATCAAAAACAAAATGACCCCCCGGTTTTAGTACCCGCTTTACTTCTCCCATGACAATACTCCAATAGTCTAGGGGATAGTAACAGCTAAAGCCTGTTGCGAGGCATAAATCGAACTGATCCTCTTCGTAATTTAACTGGTGAGCGGGGGCCCATTCTACGCCTTTGAACAGCTTAGAATTGAGCTGAGGGCCGCGAGCGTTTAAGGCGTCTCGGGCTGCGCTGCTGATTTCTTGACCGTAAAAATATGCTTCCCAATCCCGCCAAGGGTAGATGAGAAAGCTGACTCCGCAGCCAATGTCTAAACAGCGCTGATTTTTTTGAGGTTTGGCAATTTTCCAGAAGGGAGAAACTGTTTTTTCTTGGAGAGTTCCTGCGACTGATTCCAGGAAAATCGGCATTGCTTCGACTTCTTCGGGTAAAGCGAAAGCTTCTCCTCGGTATTCGCGATCGAACCGAGAAGCAACTTGCGACAGTAAAACTTGCCAGCTATCTGATTTTCCTTTAGCAAACCAACTCTGCTCCTGACCCGCGACGGGGCGATCGGACTTTTTAGACATTCTTGAATTACCTTTTAGAAGCTTTAAGAGCTTTTGTAAAGTTTTTGCGGTAAGGCTTATTAAAGATTAACGCCGGCCATAGCAGCGACAGCTTCAGGCGATTTGCAAAACTTCTGTCGAAGTTAGTGCGATCGAAACCATTCCAAAATTTCCAAATACCGCCTCCGTAAGCGACTAGCAACACCAATCCAATTAACGGTTCCATCAAATAACCCCCTAAACGACTGAGTGACTTTCCTCCCCCGCCCGAGCGAAACGCTGGCTTCGGGGGCTTCTCAGAAAAGTGTTAACTCAAAACCAGTTAACATTTCCTTTGCTTCTTGCTTCAACAGCGGGCTATCGCTATCGCCTCGACAGGCAGAAACGATGAGTCCCACCGTTTTAAAATCTGCGATTGCTCTCTTCAAAATATTAATGCAGCCATTAATATCTCGTTCTAACTCTGTATGGCAATCACGGCATGAATGCGATCTGATTGATAAATCTTTTCTGACTTTAACTCCACACCCTGAGCAATCTTGGGATGTATTATTAGGATTAACTTTTACCAAGTGAACGCCGCGTTTTACCGCCACTGCTTCCACTCTTGTCATAAAATTTCTTCCTGCTGCATCTAAGATTGATTTGCTCCAAGGAGTACGAGCAAGTCCTTGAATATTTAAGTTTTCAACTGCTATTAAGTCATATTTCCTCACCATTTTATGTGCTGTTTTATAGTTAAAATCTTGGCGCTGTCTCTGAATTCCTTGATTAATTCTAGCAACTCGGTTAGCTTGCTTTTTATAATTAGCAGAACCTTTTTGTTTATGGGCTAGTTTCCTTTGCTGTCTGACTCAATGATGTTGAGCTTTTCTATAGGTTTGTTGAATCGGGACTATTTTGCCGTCTGCTGTCGCTAAGAATTTCTCTAAACCTACGTCAATCCCAACCGCTGTTTTAATTGTATCTACGGTCATAGGAGTTGATACTGTCCCATTTTCCGTGCTTATGCCAGTATACCAACCATCTGCTTTCTTAACAAGAGTTGCTGTTTTGAGGGTGAATCCATCTGGAATGGGACGAGGTACAATTAGGGGGCTTCTGCAATTCTCGGAATTCGGAGTGTCGAAGCTGATAAAAAACAAGCAGCTTTTGGGTGATTGGCTCGGGAAAACCCAATGAACGCAACTCACCCTTCTTTTTAAAGCGTGGTCTACGAGCAAGTTTTCCGGTTTGGTCAGGTTTCAGCCAACGCTGCCAAGTTTTATCTAATCGTTGAAGATTGATTTGTTGAACTTGAGAATAAATATTCTTGTAAGCAGGAAAAGTTTTTTTCCTTGAGTGCTGTTTGCTGAGGGTAATAATTTACCCGAGGAGGAATTGGAGCCATTGGCTCTGACATCTTTCTGAGATCTTTGAGCAGCGGTCAATCAGGCATCTTGTCCGATGCAACCAATCTAGTCGCTGCCCCAAAGCATAATTGCCATGCCGTAGAAACAACTATAACCAATGATCCATAAGGGAAACTTGGTCAGGAGTGGCCTTGATTCGGTACTGGTTAAGTTACGATCATACAAAAACCGTAAATCACTTAAGGCATTATGTCAACGCTCTTATTTTGAAAATCATGATGCAGTGTTTGTTTGCTGGTGGTAATTCCCCACCGATCATCAGGTTTCGTTTGACGGGCGACCCTTGGCTACATTAAGTTGGATTAAGAGTGAGCGAGCCAAAGCGCTACTATTAATTTATCATTTCTCAGACCGAAAGCAATTTTGAAGAATTGTTATCGGTAGCGCTCGCTACCCTGGGTTAAACTTGCCTCCCAAGATTACTGAGACTCGCGGATAATAATTAATTAAGAGCTGATAGCTGACGGCTGACCCAAAAATTTTAGATTTTCGTTCTAGTTAAAAAGAATCAGGAGTGCTTTTTAAGCAAGGAGGATTTTATGCGTGCAGTGCTGATGGCTGGGGGGTCAGGAACGAGGCTCAGACCTCTGACGTGCGATTTGCCCAAACCGATGGTGCCGATTCTCAATCGCCCGATCGCAGAACACATTATCAATTTGCTAAAAAGGCATCAGATTACGGAAATTATTGCAACGCTGCACTACCTTCCCGATGTCATGCGCGAATATTTTACTGACGGGGCAGAATTTGGCGTTCAAATGACTTACGCTGTGGAGGAAGACCAACCGCTGGGTACGGCTGGTTGCGTCAAAAATATTGCTGAATTGCTCGATCGAACTTTTCTGGTGATCAGCGGCGACAGCATCACAGACTTCGACTTGACGGAAGCTCTGAAATTTCACCGCAGCAAGCAATCCAAAGCCACGTTAATTTTAACTCGCGTTCCCAATCCGATGGAATTCGGGGTGGTGATTACCGAGGAAGATTACCGCATCAGCCGCTTTCTGGAAAAGCCTTCTAGCAGCGAAATTTTCTCCGATACCGTCAATACCGGCACCTATATTTTAGAACCGTCCGTATTGGACTACCTGCCTCCACATAAAGAGTGCGACTTCTCGAAAGACTTGTTTCCCTTGCTGCTGGAAAAAAACGAGCCGATGTACGGTTACATCGCCGAGGGTTACTGGTGCGATGTCGGCCAGCTTGATGTTTACCGGGAATCTCAGTACGACGCTCTGCGGGGAAAGGTCAAACTGGAGTTGAGCTACTACAACCAAGTTCGAGCGGGACTTTGGGTAGGTCAGAATACTTTTATTGACGATACCGCGATCGTCGAAGTACCGGCCATGATCGGCAACAATTGTCGGATTGGAGCCCGAGTTAAAATCGATGCCGGTACGGTGCTCGGAGATAACGTGACAGTCGGGGCCGATGCCAACCTCAAACGTCCCATCGTCTGGAACGGAGCAATTGTTGGCGAAGATGCTCACCTTAGGGCCTGCGTGATTTGCCGCAGCAGCCGCGTAGACAGGCGCGCTCATGTCTTGGAAGGTGCGATCGTCGGTTCGATGTCGATCGTCGGAGAAGAAGCGCAAGTCGGGCCAAGCGTGCGCGTCTGGCCGAGCAAAAATATTGAGTCAGGCGCTCTGTTAAATCAAAATTTAATTTGGGGAGAACAAGCTAGGCGGAATTTGTTCGGTCAGCGTGGCGTTCAAGGACTCGCAAATGTGGATGTTACGCCGGAATTCGCGGTGAAATTGGGCGCGGCTTACGGCTCGACTTTGAAACCGGGGACTTCAGTATCGGTTTCTCGCGACCAGCGGAGCATTTCGCGGATGGTTTCGAGGTCTTTGATTGCGGGTTTGATGTCGGTGGGAATTAATGTGGTCAATTTGGAATCGACGGCTATTCCGATCGCGCGCACGGTTTCGTCTACGCTGTCGATTGCTGGCGGCATTCACGTTCGCATTTCGCCCGATCGCTCCGACCACATTTTAATTGAATTCTTCGATATCAAAGGCATTAATATTACTAAAGGAGCTGAGAAAAAAATTGAGGGGGCTTATTTTAAGGAAGATTTGCGGCGGGCTCTAATTCCCGAAATTGGAGAGATGACGTACTTTAACCAAGCTCTCGACGTTTACAACCGCATTTTTGAGCGGCAGATGAATGTTGAGGCAATACGCTACAGCAATACTAAGGTGGTAATCGATTACGTTTACGCAGTTTCCGGAGCAATTCTGCCGCAAATGCTCGCCAAGTTCGGCTGCGATGCGGTGGTACTTAATGCCAGTCTCAAGCAGACTTCTCTAAGCAACGGGGAACGGGAATATTTGCTTGACCAACTCGGCCGGGTGGTGAAAGCACTCAGCGCTAATTTTGGAGTGCAGGTGTCGGCTAACGGCGAACAGCTCATTTTGGTAGATGAGTCTGGGATAGCGATTCGCGGGGAAATGCTGACGGCGTTGATGGTAAATTTGATGCTGACTTCTCATCCCAAAGGTACAGTAATAGTGCCGGTGCATGCGTCTTCTGCGGTGGAGGCGATCGCCCGCCGCTATCAAAGCAAGGTAATCCGCACTAAGGCGAACCCAACTGCTTTGATGGAAGCTGCTAACAGGAACCCGAATGTGGTTTTGGGCGGCAGCGGCCTTATGGGTTTTATTTTCCCGCAATTGCATCCCGGATTTGACGCGATGTTCTGCATTGCTAAAGTGATAGAAATGATGACGATTCAGGAGCGATCGCTCGGACAGATCAAAGCCGAACTTCCCCGCGTCAGCCACCGCAGTTACAGCGTCCGCTGTCCTTGGACTATCAAGGGTTCGCTGATGCGACATTTAGTAGAAACTCATTCGCCCGATCGTTTAGAATTAATAGATGGAGTGAAGATTTTTAACTACAGCGACGACAATTGGGTATTAGTCTTGCCCGATGCGAGCGAACCGATCGTTCATATCTTCGCCAACAGTGATGACCGAGATTGGGTAGCTGAAACTTTGAAGGAGTACCGCAGCCTCGTTCACGATTTTGTCAGCCAAGCTGAGGCGGCGGTTCGCCAAGATAAATTTGGTAATGGGTAATCGGGAATTGGGCAAACAGGGCAAACAGGGCAAACAGGGCATTGGTAATGGGGAATTGGTAATGCAAAAGTAAAAAAATAAAATGCGTTATTTTAAGTTTTACCTTTTTACTTGAAAGTTCATGCCCAATTCCCAATCTCGAATTCCCTGTTTCGCCAATTGCCAATTCCCGATGCCCAATTCCCGATGCCCAATTCCCAATTCCCAATTCCCAATTACGAATAGATAACAGATGAATAGCTGCATTTTGATGGCGGAAATAATTCAACAACCGCAACTCCGTTATACTCCTGACAATCAACTTCAAATCGCTGAGATGCTGGTGCAGTTTCCAGGCCCAAAACCTGAAGATCCGCCCGAACATTTGAAAGTGATAGGATGGGGAAATTTTGCTCAAGAAATTCACGAGAAATATCACGAGGGCGATCGCGTGATTATTGAGGGGCGACTGAGCATGAATACGATCGAAAGAGATGGTATTAAAGAAAAGCGCGCTGAACTGACAGCTCAAAGGATTTACAGTGTCGGTGGCGATGCAATGAGTGCTGCTCCCCCAGCTAGAACTGCTCCCGAACAGGCTCAAAGTCGCGACAGCGCGCCGGCTAATGTGCCGAGCAATGTAGTACCTTTAGGCTCGCGAAACCGCAGTTCTAACAGCGCTCCAGGCGGCGCTAACCGCACGTCTAGTTCGGATTGGAACTCGCCTCAGCCTTCAAATTCTCCGTCCGATCGATCTTCGAGTTCGCCTAACGAGCCGGAAAATCCCGATTACGATCCGATTCCGTTTTAAAAAGTAGAGTGCGTCACTTTACAACTCGACTGTTCGATCGAAAGTGACGCACCTTAATTTAAGGGCGATCGCACTTTAGCAAAAAAAGGGCGATCGTCTTTGAGGGCTGCGCTAACGAATTTGGCTCAACTACGAGCTCTCATTGCAAATTTTACAGCTCGATTGTCACAACTTTTTTCTTGCTTTTTTCGTCGCGCAGCACAACTGTATTGTAGGGTGATGTATCCGTCCCCAGCGGAATTGGCAGCTTAAAGCTGCCGCTCTTATGCTTAAGTGCGCCTAAATCAATGCTTTTCGTTATATTGCCATCTGTTGCCAGATAAGCGGTAAGTTCGCCTTTATAATGTTCAATCAAAAAGTCTCTGAAGAAAACGACTTCCCCACCCTCGGTATCATCGATAGCAAGGATGACCGTACCGCTAAACGTTGCCCCTTTTTGTTCTTCATCAACCGTCGCCATTTTAATTTCCGAGGGGTCTTGACCGGACATATCTGCCATAAATTTTTTCTCTTGAGCGGTGCGCAATAATTAACAAGAATCATACCTGACGCTAGGGGCGATCGCAAAACTCTTAGGACGTATTTCTGCATCGGTCTTGCTTCTCTCTAAGGTTAGAGAAGCCCGCGATCGCGCATGATACCCCCAAGTCTCGCAAATACCGCCGCGTTAATTCGATTCGATATTTAGCATCCTTAGTCGGGAGTTTTTCAGCGATTGGGTGGAGAATCAAGCCTGATATTTTTGATAATTTAAGAGCGATCGCACTTTGCTCAATAAAGGGCGATCGCTCTTAAAGATTATTCTTTCCAGTAACGGGTCAAAATCCGCATTACTTCACCTGCGATCGGGGATGGTAAAGGCGGGCTCCACTCGCCAACTTCTGCAAAACCCAAAACGTGCAGCAGATTGATGATGCTTTCTACTCCTTTGGGAATCCCGCAAATCAACAATCGGATCGGTTGCTTTCCGATGGCTGCGTTGGGAATTTCTTCGCGCAGGAGTTCGGGAACTGACTTTGGCTGTGATATCATGAGTTTTAACTACAAAATAGTCGGAGAGCGATCGCCCTTGAGTTTTCGAGGCAAAGGGGCGATCGCTTTTCCGTTTGTACATTCTGAGTATAGGTCATTCTCCTAAGTTAGTCAACTGCCAAGCTCAAAAAAGTTACCGTAGCGGTTAATTAAAGGAGAGTGAAGGTTGCGGGATGGTAACATCAGCTTGCAAAGTCGTGCCCAGTAGTTGAGAATCACCAGTGATCCGTTGGAAATTAGCAGTTGTGATGGCCGAGCGCAATATCAACAATAAGGAGTTAGCTGCTTTGATAGGAATGCACCCAACTTCCTTTTCTCGACTCAAAACCCGCCGCCGCCTCACGAGAATTGACGAATCGACTCTTGATGCTTTGTGCAAAGCACTAAACTGCCAACCGGGAGATTTAATGGTGTATGAGGAAGACAATCCCGATCGCAGTTAAAAAACCGACTGCTAACGATCGCAGTAAGGTTGACAGCGACGCACCCTACACATTCGATCGCACAATTTCTACTCCAAAAACGCGAGCAAACTCAGCGACAAGGATCGATCGCACTCGATCGACCTCAATTCCCGGGATAAACTGCTCTAAACTCCCAACAGGTCGATCGGGAATCCCGCAAGGTACAATTTGCCCAAAACCAGCCAGATCCGGACACACATTTAAAGCAAAACCGTGCATCGTAATCCAGCGGCTGACTTTAATGCCGATCGCACCTACCTTACACCCATCCACCCAAACCCCAGTCATACCGGGAACCCGCGAACCCTTCAACCCGCAAACTTCCAACACCCCCAGCAGCACTTCCTCCAACTGCCGCAAATACCAGTGCAAATCTTGTTGGTGACGCCGCAAATTTAAAATCGGATAGCCCACCAATTGGCCCGGAGAGTGGTAAGTCACCTCGCCGCCCCGCTCAACTCGGTGCACTTCCGGCCCAGTTTGACCTGGGTCAAATTTCAGAAATTCCAGCTTGGCTCCCAGTCCCAAAGTGTAAACCGGCGGATGTTCCAGCAAAATCAGGACATCTGGCAAATCAGGCTTGTCGCGGCGTTCTTGCACGAGTTTTTGCTGGATTTCCCAAGCTTGGGAGTAGGGCACTTGTCCCCAATCGAAGAGCAAGCAGGGTGGTGCATTTAGCTGTTGAGGGCTCAGAGGGGAAATCATGCAAAAAATCAATAGTGTTTTTACGGAATATTGGCGCAGTTTAAATCAAGAATTGTCAACATATAAAAAAAGATTCGGAAGATAAGTGTTTTCGAGAATACATAGTGCTACTGTATAAACTATACCCAAGTTACAGAAGGGAGGGAGCTCTATGAAGCTTGTTATCCAGGGTAAGAATATAGAAATCACCGATGCGATTCGCGAGTACGTCAATCAAAAGGTTGAAAAGGCAGTTAGCCATTTTCAAAATTTGACTACGGAAGTGGACATACATCTCTCGGTGGCTCGTAACCCCAGGATCAATCCTAAGCAGACTGCTGAGGTGACAATTTATGCTAACGGCAGCGTGATTCGGGCTGAAGAAAGCACGGAAAGCCTGTATGCCAGCATTGATTTGGTTGCCGACAAGATAGCTCGTCAACTGCGGAAATTTAAGGAAAAACGCCACGACAATAAGACCCAGAGTAGTGCCAAAACGGTTACGGTAGTTGAGGAACATCCTGTAGTAGCTGATCTGATTGGCGATCGAACTCCCGAACTTCCTGCAGAGGTGGTGCGGACTAAGTATTTTGCTATGCCTCCAATGACTGTGCAACAAGCCTTGGAACAATTGCAGATTATCGATCACGATTTCTATATGTTTCGTAATGCGGAAACAGGCGAAATTAACGTACTCTACGAACGAAAGACTCACGGTGGCTATGGAGTTATCCAACCCCGCCACAGCAACGGTAACGGTAATAGCAAAAATGGCAAAACTGCCGAAAGCGCTGCATCTGAAAAATCGAGTGTTGCGAAAAGCTAGATAATTGCTGACTGCTAATAGTTAAGGGCTGCAAGCCCTTAGCAAAAAAGGACTAAAGTCTTCACTACAAACTCCTGGTTCGTAGTAAGGATCTTAGTCCTTTCTTGGTTTTTTTAGATAATGGTTCGCAGTAAGGACGTTGCTAATACAGCAGATTCCACGTTGATGAAGTATACCCGTCAAGCGATCGCTGTAGGGAAACGGCACTGCCGTGTCCTCTATCGAAAGCTGATATTTCCTCGAAAAAATGGATGAACAATTATGCTATTGGAGTTAAGACAATTGAAGATTCAACCGGGTCAGCAATTACTGGTTGAGGATGTGAACTGGCAACAATTTGAAAGTATTTTGGCGGAATTAGGAGAACGTCGTGCTTCCCGACTTTCCTATAGTAACGGACGGTTAGAAATTATGGTTCCTTTGCCCGAACATGAAAAAGCCAAGGAAATTATTGGCGACATTGTAAAAATATTGTTGGAAGCACGACAAATAGCCTTTGAGTCCTTAGGTTCGACAACCTTGAAAAATGAACGCATGAGTCAGGCTGTCGAACCGGATACCTGTTTTTACATTCAAAATCAAGCAGCCGTTATCGGTAAAAATCGCCTCGATATGAGTGTCGATCCGCCCCCAGACTTAGCGATAGAAATTGATCTCACCTCTCGCACGCAGTTGGATAATTATCAAATTCTAGGAGTGCCGGAACTTTGGCGATACGCACGGCGAGGGCTACAAATCAACGTCTTGCAAGCCGAACAATATATGGAGTCTGATGTGAGTCCCACTTTCCCCAATATCCCGATTGTCGAACTGGTGAATCAGTACACTCAGCAGAGTCAAGTTGCTGGCAGAACCAGCGCTATTCAAGCTTTTAAAAATTGGGTAGGGGAAAATCTCTAGTCTCAGAACTACCGTTTTCCCTACAAACCGTTAGTTCGCAGTCAGGAATTTAGTTTTTTCTTGGTTTTTTAGAAAATGAGGACTTTCGTCCTCACTACAAACAATTTATTTAAGCAAATCCATCTAACTTTTGATGGCTTCTAAAGTTTTGAGTGCTTGTGCAACGTGTGCTTGGAAGTCTAACATCGAGTCAAAAATGTGCTGGACAACGCCTTGTTTGTCAATGACATAAGTTACTCTACCCGGCATAATCCACAGTGTAGCTGGAACTCCGTATAACTGCCGCACTTTGTTGCCAGTATCGCTCAGCAGTGTAAATGGTAGCCGATATTTGGTGGCAAATTCCTGGTGCGATTGTGGCGAATCTTCGCTAATTCCTATGACTTCTGCACCTGCGTCTTTGAAGACTTCGTAACTATCTCGAAAAGCGCAAGCTTGGGTTGTGCATCCGGGTGTGTTGTCTTTGGGGTAAAAGTAGACTATGACGTTTTTTTTACCTTTAAAATCTTTGAGGCTGACTGATGTGCCAGTTTGAGATGGTAAGGTAAAATCGGGGGCGGTGTCTCCTACTTTGACTGTCATGTTTTTTAACTGAGTAGCTCTGTTTGCGTGAAAATTTAACTTTTGTTATTGTACAGTTGTTTTGAGCAATAGTTCGCAGTTGCGATCGCCCGCTGCGACAGCCTCCCATTTTTGCTTTCTCGCACTCAAACAAAAAAAACCTTTTGACAACATCGGGATGCTGCCGGCAATTCGCAGTTAGGCGGATTAATTGGAGAAGCTTTTTTGAACCGCAGATGCACGGGGATTGACGCAGGTTGTTATTGAAAATTGGAGGGGCGGCGCTGAAGTCTTACCACAAAGTTAATTGTTATCGGCCTTTAGTTAAATTTTTTAATTCCCGCCATATAGGAGGAATTTGACCGGATTTTGTGCGGGGTTGGGTGAGGATTCCTTGAGTGGGACTGAACAGCAATGATAGCACAAATAACCCAGATGCAACTAAAACTATTGCGGGCCCGGATGGTAAGTTATAAAAGTAGCTGAGATACATTCCGCTAATGCTGGAAATAACTCCGATTATTGCTCCTAAAATCATTACTTGGTGCAGGCGAGTGACTAGGAGATAGGCGGTACTTGCAGGTGTAATTAATAGGGACAAGACTAGCACGACGCCAACGGCTTTGAGGCTGGCAACTATTGTGAGGGCGATGAGTACCATCAGTCCGAAGTTGAGCAGGTTTACTGGCAAACCTGTTGCTTGCGCTCCTAATGGATCGAATGTGTAAAATAGCAGTTCTTTGTAAAAGAATACTACAACTAATAAGACTAGGGCGACAATGAAGCCTGTGTCGATCGCATCTTCGGCGGTAACGCCGAGGATGTTGCCGAAAAGAAAGTGGTTGAGGTCGATTTTGTTGTCTTTTTGGACGATCGTAATTAGGGTGATGCCGAGGGCGAAGAATGCCGAAAATACGATGCCCATGGCCGCGTCTTCTTTGATTGTCGATCGAGTTTTGATCCAAGCTATGATTACTGTACTCAAAACTCCCGCAATGAAGGCGCCGATAAAAATATTTGCTCCGAGGATAAATGCGATCGCCAATCCGGGCAAAACCGAGTGGCTGATGGCGTCTCCGAGCAAGGCCAGCCGCTGTACCATTAGGTAGCTGCCGACGATCGCGCAGACGATGCCGACGAGAATGGCTATTACGAGCGATCGCTGCATGAATCCGTACTGCAACGGCTCAATTAAAGTTTGTAGCATAAAATTATCAAATCCCAGTTAACTAATGACTAACAACCAAAGCAACCCGGTTCGATCCGAGATGTTGCACCATTCTCAATAAGCTTTTTATGAACAGCCAAGATGCCTGTTCCACAAAGAGTGAATTTTCTTGTGGAACAGGCATCTTGCCTGTTAAGCGAGAATGGTGCAAGATGTGAGTTTGAGCCGAGATTTATCGTTGCCCAACTCAAGATTATCAAAAAAACCGGGTTCAAGAGTGTAACTCCTAGATTAAGGACCAAGAATTTCAAAGGTGGTACCCGCCACGTGATTTATCCGTGGAATCAATCCCAAATCGATTTTCGAAAATCCTCAAGCCCCCCCATTTATGCGTGGGGTCAATCTAAAATCTCAAATCTAAAATCTAAAATCGATTGACTGCTGGCTAATTAAGCTGCTTGTCCGGTAAAGAACATTACTTGTCCGCCGTAGGCGCGGTAAAGGTTTTCTTGCGTTAGCACTTCTTGGCGGGGACCAGCGGCAATCAATTCTGTATTTAGCAAAATTAAATCGTCAAAATTGGTGATTGATTCGCCTAAGTCGTGGTTGACTACTAAGACGGTTTTTCCGGCATTTGCTAGCTGGTGGAAGATGTCGAAAATGATATTTTGAGTTTTTTGGTCAACGCCGACAAACGGCTCGTCAAAGCAGAAAATAGCGGCTTCTTGGGCTAAGGCTCTAGCTAGAAATACTCGCTGTTGCTGTCCGCCGGAAAGTTGTCCGATCGGTCTGTCTTTGTAAGCACTCATGCCTACTCTTTCTAAGGCATCGGCAGCGGTGCGGCGGCTAGCTGCCGAGAAGCGGCGAAACCATCCGGCTTTTCTGACTCTTCCCATCATCACGACATCCCAAACGGTGGCGGGATAGTTCCAGTCTATTTGCGATCGCTGCGGCACGTAGGCTACTGTTTCGAGTCGATCGGCGATCGCTTCTTCGCCCCAAGTAACAGTGCCGCGATCTCTGGGAATTAAGCCCAACATTGCTTTGATCAGGGTGCTTTTGCCGGCCCCGTTGGGGCCAATAATACCCGTCAGCCTTCCCGGTTTGACGGAAAGATTGATATCTCTGAGTGCCTCTACCGTGCGGTAGTTTACTGCTAAGTGCTTAACAGCGATAATTTCTGTGTCGGTAGCCGTGTCTTGGAGGTGGCAAACCATTTGAGACCAAGGAGTCTCGTTGGGGAAGGCGGCGGTATTCATAGGGGTGACTCTATCTCCTTTTTGTTAAGTTTACTGTAAAAATGAAAAGAATATGAAATCCTCGGTCAATAGGAATAATCTGGAACGCAGGAGAGGTACATAATGCGACAGCGCCAGCTCGAAACCCCTCAAACCATAGGTTTTGTGGCAAAAATGTCAAGTAGGTTAAAACTTTTATCTTCCACCATTCTCAACGATCGCGATCGGGGCGGGCTATTGACCCACCCCACCAGAATATTGAATCATTGGGGAACAGGCATCTTGCCTGTGGTGGAGAAGAGTGCAAAATGTCAGTTAAAACCGACGACAATTGTGAAGCAATCCTATAAACGAGAGTTTAGCCGTGAGTCGGGGATTGAAACCGCCGCCCCTGGATTGGACAAATCCAAGGTATTTTTGATTAGAACTATTGCCTGCGGCATATTGACTGTGGGTTTATTTAGTTGCGGTCAAACCCAGGGCGATCGCCTCTCTCCAGAGGCAGATGCTAAACCCAAGGTAGTTGCTACCAGCACAATTATTGAGGATTTGACCGATCGAGTAGCGGGTGGCGAAGTTCAGCTAACAGGAATTTTGCAGCCGGGAACCGATCCTCACGTTTACGAACCGGTGCCAAAAGATTCTCAAGCTTTAGAAAAAGCTAACTTAATTTTGTATAACGGTTACAATTTGGAACCGGGATTAATTAGGATGATGAATGCCGCCGGAATTAAGGCGCGGAAATTAGCAGTGGGGGAAGTTGTCAAGCCTTTGCTACTGAATAAAGAAGGCAATACCGTACCCGATCCGCACGTTTGGGGAAATGTGGAAAATGTAGTTCAAATGGTGGAAGCAATTCGGGATGCGCTAATCGATTTGTCGCCGGAAGATCGGGAGAAGTTTACGCAGAATGCTGTGAAACTTACTCAAGAGTTAAAACGCTTGGATAGTTGGATCGAACAAGAGATTAAAACCATCCCCGAAAATAAGCGCGAATTAGTAACAACTCACGATGCTTTTCAATATTACAGCCGCGCCTACGGATTGGGAAGTGCTGGCAGTTTAATCGGGATTAGTACGGAGGAACAGCCAAGCGCTCAAACGGTGCAAAAGTTAGTAGAATCGGTGAAAGCTGCGGGAGTTCCTGCTATTTTTGCCGAGACTACAATTAACCCGCAACTGATTAGAACAGTGGCGGAGGAAGCGGGGGTGAAATTGGCGGCGCAGCAACTTTATTCGGATTCGATAGGGGCGCCCGGAAGCGAGGCTGATTCTTATGTGAAAATGATGTCGGCTAATACTCGCGCCATCGTCGAAGCTTTGGGGGGAAAATACACGCCGTTTGAAGTTAGCAAGTAGCAAGTATGGTGCCCCGGAAGAGTTTTATTTTCTCTGCGGGGTGACAGCTAGCCGATAGCCGTTTCAAACAAGAATGCAACTGTAGGTAAACTCCAAACCCCGATAGTCATCCTTGATTCCCAATCTAAAATCTAAAATCTAAAATCTAAAATTGTATGACGCAGCCTACAAGTTTCAGTAGGCCTGCATTGCATAAGTCTTTGATTGGTACAGAAACCGCAGATGCAAGGCAGATAAACACAGATTGTTGAAGGAATTGAAAGCTTGGAAATGCAAGAGGTCTAGTTTAGCTGCTTCGACAAAATTAAATTGAGCACGTTCAATTCGTTGGAACTTAAAAGATATTTATCTGTAAAAATTTTTTCGCGGCTTTGTTCTAAACTGTAGCTTCTAAACACGATAAACGGGAATTCGCGATACTTGTGCCCGATCGGCATTACGCTATCTACAGGGTAGATCGATCGCACATAAGCCGACAAAATATCCCGAAACCTCCTGTCTTCCGGTTCATCCAGCCTGCTGTCAGCAAAATACTCCTGCATTTCCTCCCCGCTGACAAAAGCAAACAGCGGTATGGCATAATAGCGATCGAACTGCTGGCTATATTCTTCCAACCACTGAGTTTTCTCAATTTCACCGTTCAGCAATTTGACTAATTCAATCGCACCTCCTCTAATAGCCGCAATCAAATTCGCCGGGGAGGATTTGCTGTCCCTAATCCAGTACATCTTGTGCAACAATTCATCATTTACACATTGTTTAATTTCCTCATAAAGCCGCATTTTGTAACTTTCCTCTAATTTTGTTTCGCGAAGATGCACTATCAACAAACTACCGCAAATAAGACCGTTTTCTATATTCCCATAACTTAGCAAACCCTCAAGCGGATTGCACATTTGCAAAAACTTGCTGTGAAAGTCCTCGCGCATTTGCAGGTAGGAATCGCCAGCTTGGCGGGAGTTGCCGGAAGTTGTCAAAACAAACTTCCCACGACCAAAAAGCTGCTCCAGACTACTATAAACCTCTTGCAGCCGCTTATTTTTTGGGTTGCTCAGGTGTTCGCTTTTTAATGTCTTAATTAGAGAAGCCATCTTGCTACTAAAAGTATCCCCTACTGCGGAAACCGACTTTCCGCCAATCGGAATCATCAAAAACTTTTCCCTACCTAAATAACCGTATCCCCAAATTCGCGTCATCACCGCCGTCTTGAGAATTAGCAGTAAATTCAACAAACTCAACTTGCTTTCTTGCAGGGAAAGTTCCGCGTCATCATCGTAATAAAATGCTGTATCTGATAGGTAAAAAACCAACTCCTTATCTTCACCGTCAAGGGTTTTACCTGACTCATCTTCCCCCCGTCCCCGATAAATAACCTGTATCACCTCCATCAGATTTTTCTCAATCTGAAAGCGGGGAATATCAACTAAAATGTGTTTAGTTTTCGGGAAAGATAAGCCGCGACTTCCCGATGCAGTCATAAAAATTACTTTAGCTTTATTTTTGTATTCCTGTATGTTTTCTTTCTCCTCTTCCGAGAGACTAGCATGAATTTCCAGATAATCATTAAACGGCTCGAACTTTTCGCGACAATCTCGAATTTTCTCAATTAATTCTGCCAATCTTCCCTTATCCTGAATATAGACTATAATTTGTTCAACACCCGGTTGTGCTAATCGCCGATCGATATCGGCAACTATTTCCGAGTGAACTGCTTTGACTAAATTATTCTTCAATTTTAAAGGCGCATCTTCCTTATATTTAACAGCTTCTACAAACACCTTGTAAGTTATCTCTAAACTGCGGGCTGGGTAGGAATTAGCATTAATCGCAGTTGCAGCCAACCGATTAAACTTAAATGATGGAATGACTTGTAAAGGTGGGATAGTTTCCGAATTAGCAGCTAACTTTTTGAAATAAATTTTATCCGGTTCTGGCGAGATATTTTCCAGGTGCTGTTTGATGACATCCACATCTACGATCGAAGCATCGGCTACAATAATTTTAGTATTAAAACCGTGCCGCGAATCTGCCAACTCATAATTTCGGACAATTTGAGTAATTCCTGACAAAAACTCGACACCGCCGTCGTCTCCGGTGACTTCATCTATCATAATGAATAAGTGTTTGATGCGGCTGGATATTTGCTGCATCTTACCAGAAATTACTTTTCCTTCCTTTTTGTTGAAAACATCTTGAAATATTTTTTCAAAGTGCCGGAGGGTATTTTCTCCGTTTTCTGTTACTTTCAAAGACTGGATAGAAACAGTGGCGACAATATTATTAGAAATCTTACCGTTAATCAGAGTATATATGCCCTCGCAAATGCTGTTTATCACTCCCGTAGTTTTGACCCTAGCTGGTTGAATTACGGTTTCTCCTTTTCTTTCAATTTGCCGCTGGTGGTACTCTATTCTCTGAATTTCTGGATTGTCTTTGAGAAACTTGACCGTTTTTTCGGGAAAATCTCCATCACGGCTATTCGAGGCGTACTTGACGGTACGGCGTCCCGCATTGCTGGCAATAATGTCAGAGTTTGTGTTAATACAAAATAGGCGATTGTCGCACAGCAAACCAGTATTTTTATCTTTGAATTTCTCGATAATATCCAAGTTGACTTGCTTGCGGGGACTCACATAAAAGAATAAGAAACCCTCGTCGATATGGCTTTTTAGGAAATTGGCGATCGCAGTTGTTTTACCTATTCCCGGATTACCCGTTAAAAAAATGTAAGTTTCATTAGACTGAAGTGCTTTCACAATCAATTCAGCATGAGCATCTCTCAGATTTAATCCGGTGTTAACTTGCAATTTAGCTGCCAGTTCGTCTGATATAATATCGATAGAATTAGCAAAACCCTCAATCCGTTCAGTATGAGGTACAGTTGTAGAATTGTCTCCCATTTCTAACAGAGAATCGACAAACTTTCTGCCTTCTTTAAAACTGCGAGCCGCGTTGATTTGGATAACTTTTAAAACCTGGCGGCGAACACTGCTAATATCTTTGTCTGTATGTGGGTTTTTGTATATTTGCGAACAAGTAGACAAAATATCAAGTTGATCTTTACGAAGGGAAATAGCATTGACAGTGCGATCGCTGTAACCAACTACATTAAACAACACCTCAGCATCACTTGAAATCATCCCGGTTTCTAGCAGAAACCCATAGAAACTGTGAGCATAGCTACCCGCCTGAATTAACTTACTGGTTTCCTTATCCTTATAGTTAAAAGCTTTAAAATAGTCTTTCAACCCCTCCGAAAAATCAATTCCTAAAGTGCTGGTATCGATTCCCAAGTTAGAAAAAACACTTTTCGATCGCAAATAGCTAATTTCCCTCCCTAACAGCTTCCGCATCACTTCAACTTCATTCAAATCTGCCACCTCAGCAGCAGCGGGAGAAAACACAGATAAATCAACGCAGAGAATTCTAAAATTATTACCTTTCTGTAAAAGCAAAAGCGTATCCGCTTGCAAAAATTCGCCCTTTTTTGAGTAGCGGTTGATGTACAAATTAATATCAGCATTTGCTAGGCTACATTGCCAGGCTTTTAGTTGCAGTAAAACTTCTTTATAACCTTCTATATCCTCTTTATTATTAGCTCCAAGGCTGTTAGTTTTAGTAAAACTGCACTGATAGTACAAAATTTTCAAATGCTGCGGTTTTCCGCCAACAGATTTGAGGTACTCCCGGAAGAAATTCAAGCCGCCGAGAAAGCCTTTATGAATATAAAAAATGCTCCATTTCTCAACTATTTTACCGTCCAAACTGCCAAGCAAATTGGCTTGTCGAGTAATTTCTGCTACCATCTCTGGAAATTTTAGCTGCTGCAAATCCAGACGGTACGAGTCGCCAAAATTGTGAGCAACTTTTTGCTGCTGAATGCAAGCCAAAATCCCGATATTAAATCCAACTTCAAAGAGGCGGCCGAAGTTTGCTGCTATCATTATTTTTGACCTCGCTCAGTGGTATTTAACACTTCTCTTACCTTATTCAAAAATGCCAGCAAATTAAAATTAGCACTTCCACCCCAGTGACTGAATTCAGATAAAGCACCAACTGAGTCATCGCCAATAATGCGATCGTAGGGATCGAGCTTTAAACTAATTTTTTGGCGAGCTTCGTAGCGGGAAAAGTGAAATATTGTCAAATAGTGCAGCAAAGTATTTTTAATTTCCCCCTCATAAATCAAACCTTGGCGAATATCTCGATCGTCAAGAAAGCCTTGATAAATATTCAACAGCGTCGAATAGGAAATCACCCCATTGTAAAAGTTTTTCTCCCCTTGCTGTACTTTAATCCCGTTAAACAAATTGAAAAACACAGCCGCTTGCTTGCTCGTATCTGCAAATAAGCTGGTAAGCTGCGCTGTATCTTGGATATAAAAAGATTCTCCCCGATGCTGTTTGGGGCTGTAAACGTAGTATTTATCAAAAAATACCGGGTAAATTCTAATATCTTGCCGCTCTCCTTTCAAAGTTTTGATGATGTCTTTTGACATAAAAAACAATTTTTCATCTTCATCATTTTGAGTAATGTGCAGCGTACTCATATAAGGTGCTTGCGAGATATATACAAAATTTCGATATCCTCGATTGTACAACTGAGTGACAATATCTCCAAGAATTGAGGGCTGAGTATAAAGATCCTGAAGGCTGTAGTTTTCTGAGAAAGTTTTCAGCATTCCCACTTGAATACTATCGTCTTCTTGGCGCTTGATGCCGACGACTTCGCCCAACACACAGGCTTTTCTATGAGATCTGCCCCTTCCCTTTCTCTCGTCGCTGTCCCTAGTGGATACTGCAATAATTGCTAAATTATCCAACTCAGGAGATAGCTGCACGTTGTTAAATCGAAACTTTTTAGGCAATATTGAATACAAGGAACTCAAGCCGTTTTTGGCGGTCAAATGATATTTGTCACCCAGAATGCGAAATCCTTGGGAGTTGGAGCGGTGTTTCTCGCTCAAAATGTGAGATAATGTTTTAGAAAGATGTGCCATAAACTTTTCTGAAGGCGAAGGATTCTCGTGGTAGCCTTCGTGAAGTCTCACCATCGGCACGAATAAATTATTTGGTAATTTTTGTAACAAGATTCGCAGGCAAATATATGACATCAGTGAAACCGCAAACTTGTAAACAAAAGCTGTTTGTGGTTTGAAACCTCCCTTGCTGTCTAAGCGTCTGTTGTCGTAGGGGAAAACGACTAATTTTTCCTTAAAATTCTCACGGTAAATATTTCTCGATCGATCTGCTTTAGGAACCCAAAGTACGGGCAAAGCCTGCATACCTTTGATATTGTATTCCATGCTGAAACTTTGGAATTCCTCAGTTGGAAAATAGCGGACATCTTCAATTGTAATATTGACCGGCAACTGACAGATAGTTTCTTGGCTGACCTTCGCCTTTCCCACGGAAATATACTGAAGCGTTTCCTTGGGATTGCGCTGCACGACATCTTTAAAAAATTCCCCCGTTGTCAAAGTATTATCTATCTTTTGCAGGAGGCCTCTTTTAATCAGAATGTGCCGCGATTCTGTGCGAGGTTGCAAAATGGTTTTTTGTTTAATAAAATCTTGCAAAAAAACCTTAAGGCATTGAATTTTATGGGCGACATTTATTTCCTTAAAACGATTGAAAAAATTTTGTAAAAGTCTCTTTTTATTTTCCTCATTGGAACTCTGCAATACTGGCATAACTACTCGCTCGAATCCTAAAATTGGATGGCAATCTAGTTCCGATTCCGGGCGATAATTTGCTGCTAGCGGGTTGTGACTTGAGGCAAAGACAAAGTGATACAAAAATGCTATTTTTAATACCTTGCGAAAGAAACTTTCACTATCGGCTGGTTCCTCCAATGCGGCTAAGTGTTCCTCGCTGTCAGGATTGAGGAAATTGAGATTGTAGTCGAATACGCTACCACCGCCCCGCGATTGAACGGGGTTGCCAAACTTGAGTTTTAAACCAAAAATAAATTGGCGATCGCCCCCATAATTATCCGTTGTTTCTCCCAGATTACCTGCTATCATGGGAATGATGGGAAGCGCATCCAAAGCTTCCGATCGCGAAAACATATCTTTATAATTAACCTCAGTTCCCTGATAGTTAACCAGGTAATCTCCCTCAACTTTATTGCTGTCGTTGATATAGTCTTCTATCAACCGCAAACGCCGGATCAAATCTTGCAAATAAATGCAGCCACGAGAATCTACTTGGTCGGGAGCGATATTGTCTAGTATATACTCCAAATAAGTAATTTTTGCTTCTTTTTTCAGTTGTCCCAGAGTTTCCTTATCCACAACTCGAACCAGACGGTGAAAATCAGAAGTTTCGTCTGTCACCATTTCTTCAAGCAGGCGATTCAGTTCTTCCTTGTCATCCTCAGTCTCGGCTTTCTCATCAATATAATTCTTTAAACCCTGCTTCAACTCTTCTTCAAAAATATCTGCATTGCGGACAGAAACAGTCACTTTGTGAAACTTCAGCAGCGAATCGCTGCCAGTACCCAAGCGTTCCAAAGTCAGCTTTTGTTTCTGCAAATTGTGATATTGCGTGTCAAAATCGTATTTGAGACCTAACTGAGTTCCTTTTCCTTTAAAAGATTCTAGGGGACTGGTTAAACTAGCTACAAACTTGTCAATTGCAACACTTTCTCCCACAATTGATTCTAAATGCCGCCGCAGTTTAATTTCTATCTCCCTAACTTGAATGAAAAAATGACTTTCAACTTCGGGAGTGAAATTAACTGTGGCAGAATGTGCTTGATGTTCAAAATAACCCAAAGGATGTCGCACTTTTTCACCCGATATTTGAGTGGCTACCGCGTCAATATCTATTAGTAAACGATGCCGATCGCCCGAAACGCTAAATGGGTTGTTTCCCTGCAAAGCTTCTAAAATTTTGTCCAGCAAATCGCTGTAGTCTACTGGAACTAAATCGTCGTCGCCTAGTATTAAGATGTTCACCCTGTTAATCCCTTCAAAAAGCTTGAATCCACTCTTTCACGTCGTACTCAGTCCAAACCTTATTTACCCAATAAGGATCGGCTTCCACCAATTGTCGCACAGCCGCCTCATCTTCTGCTTCGTAAATTGCAAAAACTTTAGTTAAGTCTTTTGTGGGCCCGATCGTAATTAATACTCCCGATTCCTTCTGCTTAGCCAATCCGGCTAAATGAGCGTCTCGAAATGGAGCGCGCACTTCGAGAACGTCTTCGCAGTAACTTCCCCACATCACATATTTGGTCACGGTTTTGAGCCTTCGATGAATTTGTGTAAAAGTTATTGTACAATACGAGTAACAGGATTTAACGAAAATTTTAATGATTAAGATTAATTAACCGCAGAGGGCGCTGAGGGCGCACAGGAAGAGGGGAAAGAGAGATGTTTGTTAGATAGGAGAAGATTGCTATGACTTTATTAGACATTCGTTTGTTGACGGTTCAAGAATATCACCGCATGGCGGAAATTGGGATTCTTGACGAAGATGAACGAGTAGAATTACTGGCAGGACAGATAGTAAAGATGGCAGCCAAAGGAACAGCCCACGGTGCGGCGATTGCGCGCACGAAGATATTACTGGATAACCGTTTAGGAGAGCAGATTTTTGTGCGACTGCAAGACCCTGTTCGGCTCAATAATTACTCTGAACCAGAACCCGATATTTCTGTAGTCATACCCGATCCACTTTACTATGAAGACCACCATCCAACTCCCTCAGAAATTTATCTGATTATTGAGGTTGCTGATACTACGCTGAGAACAGATTGCGGGATTAAAGCGACTATTTATGCTCAGTCTGGAATTGCTGATTATTGGGTTTTGGATGTTAATAATCGGCAACTCCACGTTTTTCGAGATCCGAGTCAGGATGGTTATCAAAGTCGGGTGATTCTCGGGGATGATGCGAGCATTTCTCCTTTGCAGTTTCCAGATTTTTCCTTTATGGTTCGGGATATGTTGCGGCCCTTGGTGTCAATTTAAGGCTTTTTCCCTGAGTCCGGCAGGGGTTGAAACCCCCGCCTCAAAGCTGAAGTCCTCTCAAGAGGACTGAAGAGTTTATGAGTTAGCAATTATGCACTTTAGACGGTTTTATTGCAAAAATTTAAGATTCTTCGCTTTGCTCAAAATGGCAAATTTACTTTGTAATCCGTAAGTTTTGTTAGTCCTCTTGAGAGGACTTTAGCTTTGGGCCAGGGAATTCATTCCCTGGCGGTTTCCATTGGTGACTGACGGCCTATTTTAGCTTCTCAAACTAACGCCGAATTTCTCAACTAGGATATCGCGAACTTTTTGTTGGGCGGGTTCGACATCGGTTTCGCTTAATGTTCGATCGCCCGCGCGGTAATTTAACCGAAAAGCCAAACTCCGCTGTCCCGCCGGCACGTTGTCGCCCCGATATTCGTCGAACAATTCCACGGAATCCAGCAAACTACCGGCTGCCTTTTTCATGGCACTCTGCATCTCAACAACCGGAACTTCAACTGGTGCGAAAAAAGCAATGTCTCTGTCTGAAGCGGGGAAACTCGAATAAGCCGCGAATTTGCGAGTTAAGTTGCTCGATCGCCCTAATCCACCCAAGAGCACCGCTAAATCTAATTGAAACACGTACACCTGTTCCGGCAAACCCTTTTCCTGCTGCAATTGCGGGTGCAACTGTCCGAACACTCCTAAATGTTGCCCTTTTAACGATAAGGCAGCGGTGCGGCCCGGATGCAAGCGCGTATTAGAGGAATCGCTTTGATATTCCACCGACAAACCCAACTCCTGAAACACGCTTTCCAAAACCCCCTTGGCTTCAAACCAAGTCAAAGGTCGATCGCGCCCCGACTGCTGCCATTTCCACACAGTCGGATCGCCGCCGATAATCCCGGCAACTGCATCGGCTTCCTTCTTTACATCCCCATCTTTCCAGAAAATGCGGCCGACTTCAAAACCGTTTAGTGCGCCATTTCCCTGTTCCAAATTGTACTGGAAAGCATCAATCAAACCCGAGAGCATTTCTGTCCGTAAAGCCGAATACTCCACAAACAGCGGATTCGCCAGCACAACCTGATTGTCTCCCTCAGTTTTCACTAAAGAATAGTGCATCAACTCGGTCAAACCGGCCGCCCGAAAAGCCGATCGCACATTCCGAATTGCCGCATATTCCGGCGACAAATAACCGGGTTCCGTTTTGCTGGGCAAAGTATCGCAGAAATTGTCGTAGCCGTGGAGTCTGGCCACTTCTTCAATTAAGTCAATTTCCCTTTCTAAATCGCGGTAGCGGTAAGGAGGAACAGTTATCGCAAACACCCGTTCTTTTTCCGTTGGAACAACTTCGCATCCCAAGGCTGTGAGAATATTTTTTACCTCTTCCGGTTCCAGATATTTAGAACCCCCCGTTTTTCCTCTTTTCAACTGGCCCAAAACCAGATTTACTCGGTCTAAACGCAATTCGAGCGATCGGCTAAAACTCAAATCATCGCCCGAACTCGCCGTTTTCTGCACCGTCGCAGTGCCTCCAGCCAACTCCAAAATTAGGGCGACAGCGCGGTTGCAGGCCGTCGTCAAGGCCGCCTGATTCACCCCCCGTTCGTAGCGGATCGATGCCTCGCTGCGCAGGCCTTGAGCGCGGGCAGAACGGCGAATCGTTGCCTGGTCAAAAATCGCTGCTTCTAAAACTAAATTTTGCGTTTCTTCGTGAACTTCCGTATCTTCGCCGCCCATTACCCCAGCTAAGGCAACGGGTTTGTCGCTAGCAGTAATTAACAGATTTTGTGCTTGCAAATTGCGGTTTTGTCCGTCCAAAGTTTTGAAGGATTCGCCTGATGCAGCAAAGCGGACGCCGATGCTGATATCTTGAGTACCGGTGAAAGATTGCAGGCGATCGCGATCGAAAGCGTGCAGCGGTTGTCCCCATTCCAGCAAAATGTAATTAGTTACGTCAACTACATTATTAATCGGCCGCACTCCCGCCGCCTGCAACCGCTGCTGCAACCAAGCTGGAGAAGCAGCAATTTTCACACCTTCAATTGCCGTGCCGATGTAAATCGGGCAGGCTTGCGCTTGGGATATTTCTACTGCCAAACCAGGACTTTCTTTGCCCTCAATCGCAACACCATTCGCTTCGGGAATTCTCAACCTCGCGCCAGTCAGCGCCGCCACTTCCCGCGCTACACCCACCATGCTCAAAGCGTCAGCACGGTTGGCAGTTGCTGTCAAGTCTAAAATCACGTCGTCTAAACCCAAAAGCGGGCGAATATCGCTGCCCAATTCGGGATTTTCTAACTCGAAAATGTGAATTCCGGCTGATTCTTTAGCCAGTCCCAATTCTGCCAGAGAGCAAATCATTCCTTCGGAAGGAACGCCCCGCAATTTAGCAGGTTTAATCTTTAAATCAATAGTCGGCAGAAAAGTTCCGACAACAGCGACAGGCACGTAAATGTCGGCTCTAGCGTTGGGTGCGCCGCAAACTATATTCAAAGCTTGTGAAGAGCCGACATCCACTTGACAAATTCTCAATTTGTCTGCATTCGGATGCTGTTCGCAGGCGATGATTTTGCCCAAAACTACGCCGCTTGCCCAAGGGCGGCGGTCTTCGATATCTTCGACTTCAAACCCGGCCATTGTCAGGGTTTCGGCTAATTCTTCCGGGGAGAGCGACACATCCACCAATTCCCGCAGCCAGTTTAGAGAAATACGCATAATTTAGTCAGTAGTTAGTTGTCCGCGATCGTTAGTTATTACTCATTAGTCTGCGCCGACCGGCTTCGACTGTGCAGTCACAGAATTTATTCGGTCAAGCCTTTCCTACCATAAAAGGTTCAATTTGTCAATACCTTTATGGTATAGATAAGAAAAAACGAGCGATCGGCCTAAAGGTTTATCACTGCTGGGGGATGAGTAACATTCTCATTCTCTGAATGAGGTATGCTAGAGACATCTAACAGCGGAAAAATCATCTAAGTGTAGAAAGACTTTACACAAAAAACGACAACTTTAGCAAGTCTTTAAACTATCTTCAAGGATAATCAACGGCAAAAACTCGCAGCAGCGAGATAATAAAAATAGGGAAAAGATATCTGCCTAAAAGACTTAGGTGCAATTCCAATTCGCAACCGGACGCACGGGCCGCCTGCAACTGATAGATTAGTATTTCTAGCAGAAGCAGGAACAGGCAATTTGTGCAGTCGAGCGACGCTGGCAAAATCAGAAAAACATAGGCAAACTCAATCAATATGAGCTACTGCGTAAATCCGGGCTGTGCCCATCCTCAAAACCCTGCTGACTCTATTCTCCAGTGTCAGACGTGCGGTGCGCGGTTATTGCTGCGCGCTCGCTACCGAGTCATGGAACCCTTAGGACAAGGAGGTTTTGGAGCTACATTTCTGGCAAAAGACATCTCATTGCCGGGTCAACCAAGTTGCGTGGTCAAGCAACTGCGACCCAGTAGTTTGTCGCCGCGAGTTTTAGAAATGGCGCGGGAATTATTCAAGCGAGAGGCGAAAACCCTCGGCCAACTGGGCGACCACCCGCAAGTACCGAGGCTGCTAGACTATTTTGAAACCGATCAGCAATTTTACTTAGTTCAAGAGTATGTTAAAGGCTCGACTTTGAAACAAGAAGTCAAGCAGTCAGGCCGTTTCAATGAAGCGGACGTTAAAAATTTTCTATTAGAAATTCTGCCAGTAGTGCAATATATCCACAGCCAAGGAGTAATTCACCGAGACATCAAACCCGCAAATATTATTCGCCGAGTTCAAGACAGCCACTTAGTTCTGATTGACTTCGGAGCGGTAAAAGACCAAGTTAGCCAAACAATATTATTAGATCCCAACGACCCCAACGACTCCAGCGCCAACACGAAATTTTCAGTCGGCACATTTAGTTTCGCTCCTCCCGAACAAATGGCGCTGCGGCCGATATTTGCCAGCGACATCTACGCCGTGGGCATGACTTGCTTGTACTTGCTCACAGGAAAGTCGCCCAAGGATTTAGATTTTGATGGAGTAACCGGCGAAATTGTTTGGCAGCCCCACGTTCAGGTGAGTCCATATTTTGGGCGGATTCTCGAAAAAATGCTCAAGCCGATGGTTGGCCACCGCTTCCAATCGGCCGCAGATGTCCTCAGAGCTCTCTCGGGCGAATTTGAAGACCCAAGTCTTATCGATGGCTTGGCAACTCAATTCAACGGCTCGAATGGTACGGTTGAAGAACCGACGATATTTAATGACGCGGGTTCTTCGTGGTCACCGCCTCATAACAAATTCAATCAAGATTTACGCTCGAACCACACCCGCATTGGTAGAACTTCCTTGAGCCAATCCGGGAACACGGGGATGCAGCCGAGAGTTTCCCGAACTCTGGCTGAGTCTGGCAGAAGTTTCGGGACGGTTGGAAATTCTACGGGCAGTTTACCAGCGTCAAAGATACCGAAAGTTGCTCCTAAGTGGGACACCAACAGCTTGCGAGCGGCATATTTTAAAGGCAAGCGCGATTTTGCTGGCTGCGAACTGTCTGGCCTGCAGCTGCAAAAATTGCAGTTAGCGGGGGTGAATTTTTATGAGGCTAAGTTGGTGAAGGCAAATTTGCAAGCAGCGGATTTGTCGGGGGCGAATTTGGGTCACGCCCGGTTAATTAAGGCGAATTTGCGAGATGCTAACTTGACTGATGCTTATTGCAGCACTGCCAATTTTGAAGGCGCGGATTTCCGAGGTGCTGACTTGACGGGGGCTTATTTGGCTAAGGCGAATTTGCGGGGAGCAAATTTGTGCGGGGCGAATCTTACTAACGCTACAGTTTCTGAGGAACAATTGGCAATGGCAAAGACCAATTGGCTTACTGTTAAGCCGGATGGCAAGCGGAGTTTTGGATTTTAAAATGTCATTGGTCAGTAGTCAGCAGTCATTAGTCATTGGTCAGTAGTCAGTAGTCAGCGGGTAGCTGCTACGAATAACAACAGTCAGCAGTCAGCAGTCAACAGTCAACAGTCAGCAGTCAACAGTCAGCAGTCAACAGTCAACAGTCAACAGTCAACTCCCCACTCGCCCAGTCAGGTGAGTCGCCAGGAGGAAGCGCGATCGCCGAGGAGCCGCCTAAATTAAAAACTAGGAATGGAGGATTCTCTTACACAAAAAATGAAACTGCTCAACCGTCGCACTCGAACGCTTCTGTACACCGGCATCCTGGCGCTGGCCTACTTTGTTACCGGAAAACTCGCAGCGTCGATGCTGGGACTGGTGAAAGCCGAACCCTCCCCCGTGTGGCTGCCCGCCGGTATTGCTCTAGCGGCACTGCTACTGCAAGGGCGGCGGATGTGGCCTGGAATTGCCCTCGGTTCGGTGCTGTTAAACTTTACCGCCGGTATACCGTCCCCCGTCATTGTCACATCAGCCTTTAGCGTCACGCTGCAAGCGCTGGCTGGGGAGGCTGTGCTCACCCGGAGCGGATTTTCTACCAAACTCGCAAGATTGCGAGATGTTCTGGGTTTGGTGGCGGGCGCTGTCATTGGGTCTACTTTCCTCGGCTCTACCCTCGGCAACTTGGGCACGTGCATTTTTGGTGGGGATCAGTGGAGCAATTTTTCTCGGAACTGGTGGACTACGTGGCTCGGAGACGGGATGGGAATTTTGATTGTGACGCCAGTGCTGCTGACTTTGAACCACGCAGTTAACAGTTTTAAATTTCCACTAAAACTGAGATGTTTCATTATTCTCAATTACTTGTTTAGGAACAGGCAAGATGCCTGTTCCACAAGAGATGGATTTTATTGTGGAACAGGCAAGATGCCTGTGATTGATAAGGGTGTAAAATGTGAGATAAAACTTGGGATTATTTCAAGAGTAAAAGCATTTTTTAAGTGGGTAAATTCCCAATTACAAATTCCAAGTTACAAATTCCAAGTTACGACTTATCGAAGCACAGTTTCTGCAAATGAAAACCGCTATAATCTTCTATTTTTAATTATTAATTATTCAGAAATAGCGCTCTGGCTGACTCTATTGCTGAGCGTTAGCTGGCTGGTTTTTTGCTCAAAAACACAGGCGGCGAGCGCTCTGTATCCGCTGGAGTATCTGCCTTTTCCTCTGATAGTTTGGGCCGCCCTGCGGTTTCAACCGCCGGGAGCGATTTTTGCTTATTCGATCGTGTCTTGCATCGCGATTTGGGGAGCGGTGCAGGGAGGCGGCCCGTTTTTGGCCAAAAGCGATAATCTCAAACAAGCGGTGTTATTTTTACAAGCTTTTACCGGTACGATCGCCCTTGTGGCTCTGATGTTGGCCGCGGCCGTAGCAGAACGCCAGCAAGCGCTGGTGGAGGTGCGCCGCACGGCCGCCATGCTGCGCGATCGCGAAGCTAGTTTAGCCAACGCTCAGCGCATCGCTCAGTTGGGAAATTGGGATTTAAATGGCGCCGCCCTCACAGCAACTGACAACGGCGAAGAATCCGCAGAACATCATATATCCAATATCGAATTGCGGTGGTCAAACGAACTTTACCGCCTCTTGGGTTTTACTCCTGGAACTGTCAAACCGACACCATCCGTTTTTTTGCAGGCCGTACATCCAGAAGACCGAGAATTGGTGGCGCGATCGCAGCGCCAAGCTATGTTGGAGCACAAACCCTATTGCATTAACTACCGAATTGTGCTGGCAGACGGCTCCGAACGCACTGTCTGCGAACAGTCGGCAATTCACTCAGGGGCGATCGCCGCCACAGTACAAGACGTTACCGAACGCCACCGCGCGTTCGTGGCTTTGCGCGCTTCCTCCGATCGCGATCGCTTGCTCTCAGAAATCGCCCTGCGAATTCGCAACTCCCTCGACCTCGAAGAAATTCTCAACACTACTGTTGCCGAAGTCCGGCAATTTTTCAAGGCAGACCGCGCTTTCATCGGTATTATGGACGCGGACGGGGTACATCTTCCTAGCCCGGTATACGGTAAGGTTGTGGCCGAGTCTGTGGGTGCCCAATGCCCTTCTCTTTTGGGGTGGGTACTCGCTGACGAGAATCACCTCGAAAACCAGAAAACTTTTTATGCTAACAACCGCGTCCGAGCTATCTCCGATACTGCTAGCGTTCAACTGAGCGTTCCACTTGCCCAATTGTACAGCGACTATCAAATTAGAGCGACGTTAAATGTGCCGATCGTCCTGGGCGATGAATTGTTCGGGATCTTGGCCGTCAACCAGTGCTCGGGGTCCCGCCAGTGGCAGGAATTTGAAATTGATTTGTTGGAAAAACTCGCTACCCAAGTGGCGATCGCTCTCCAGCAAGCCCAACTTTTGCAGCAGGTGAAAGCTCTCAATGCCAACTTGGAATCTCAAGTGGAAGAACGCACCCGCCAACTACAGCAAAAAATGCACGAACTGGAAGAAATCAATTGCCTCAAAGACCTATTGTTGCACGCAGTTTCTCACAATCTCCGCACTCCTGTTATGGGAATGTTAATACTGCTGAAAAATTTGCTCAACAAATCGCCCTCTGACTCTCTACAGGATATTCCAGTTTCTCGATCGATTTTGCAGCGCATCGTTGGGGCCAGCGAACACCAGTTGACTATGGTTAATGCCCTGCTCGACGCTCACGCTAGCGAGGTCAAAGGTATTGTTCTCAATACTGTACCGCTGCATTTGCAGTCTTTAACTTCAGCGATTGTGGCCAGTTTAGAACCGATGCTGGAAAAAAATCAAGCAACTTTGACTCAGGAAATCCCGGCGGATTTGCCACAAGTCAATGCCGACAGCAAACCCTTGCAGCGTGTGCTGGAAAGTCTGTTGACTAATGCTATTAAACACAATCCTCCGGGAGTCCATATAACTTTTAAAGCTGAGGTAATTGAAGTTGAAAAAGTGCTACGTTATGAAGAAAATTCACAGGCCTTAACATCGCTAAATAATCCGATCGCCCGCTATATCCCTAACCTCGCCTCTGCTGCGGGCGATCGTCCTAGGATGTGCGAGACCACCCAGAAAAATCAGGAAACCAGGGCCAAATTTCACCTCGACGGCAGTTGCAAAATGCCCCGCTATCAAGGTCAAATTGGGAATATCGGCAGCAAAGTGCCCGGAGTCACCGTAAAAATGGTTCGCTGTACTGTAATAGATAATGGAGTGGGAATCAGCGCCAAACAGCGGGAATCTCTGTTTGAACTTTACGTTCCAGACCCTAATAGCCGACAATTAACAGGGCTGGGTTTGGGACTGTACCTGTCCAAGCAAATTATCAAAGCTCACGGTGGTGAAATCGGCGTCGAAAGCACTCCCGGAGGTGGCTCGACTTTCTGGTTTTCGCTACCTGCTGTCAACTCGGACGATCGATCTTCCTCAATTCTTTAATCTAAAATCTAAAATCTAAAATCTAAAATGGATGGAGTGGGAATCAGCGCCAAACAGCGGGAATCTCTGTTTGAACTTTACGTTCCAGACCCTAATAGCCGACAATTA
>NZ_JAUBVJ010000078.1:32690-38122 GCF_036702785.1 Microcoleus sp. AR_TQ3_B6
ACAGGGCTGGGTTTGGGACTGTACCTGTCAGGAGCAACTTATCAAAGCTCACGGTGGCTTCATCGGCGTCGAAAGCACTCCCGGAGGTGGCTCAAATTTCTGGTTTTCGCTACCTGCTGTCAACTCGGGCGATCGATCTTCCTCAATTCTTTAATCTCAAATCTAAAATCTAAAATGGTATGAGCTATTTGGGCAATGCAAAATCAGTTCAGGCCTTAACAGTTTACGAGGTGTGGCGCGATCGCTTCCTCCGAGACAGGCTGCGCCCTGCTGTGGGAATTGCCATCTTTTTTGCCTTCACCATAACTGTCTATTTTCTGGGCGAAAGATTCTTGGCTCACCAGGAGTTTAAAAGTGTTTATTTGTACACGAGCGCTGCTGTAGAATTGGGTTTGCTGACCTGTTTTGTCTTGCAAAAAACCTCCTTCGGAAAGCGCTATCCCGGTTTGCTATTTTTGGGTTTTTCGTGGTCGCTGACTGTCGTTGTACAGTTTGGGCTAGCTGCCGCACAAGCCGGGGAATTACCAATTTTTACCTGGAGTTTAGCGTTTCTGATCCAAGCTACGCTGATGCCCGTCCGCTGGCGCCTCCACCTGATTTCTCAACTCGGCGTTTTGTGTTGCCACGTCGGGATAAATTTGGCTTTAAATCTAAGTTTTGCTAAGTATACTCCTTTTAAGTTGACCGGGTTGTACTTATATTTGTTTTGGTTTTGTTTGATATGTGACTTGTCCGTTTATTGGTACGAATGTCTGCAACGGAAAGAGTTTAGTACCAGGCGCGAGTTGGAATCTGCTTACCAGCAGTTGGAGGTGGCGGAGGCGAAGTACCGCAGCATTTTCGAGAATGCCGGCGAGGGAATTTTTCAAAGCACTCCTGATGGCCGCTACATTACTGCAAATCCAGCTTTGGCGCGGATTTACGGCTGCGATTCCCCGGAAGAAGTGACGGCAAAGTTTACTGATATCGAGCGGCAGTTGTACGTCGATCCGGTTCGCAGAAATGAGTTTTTGCGATCGATCGAGGAAAGTGGCACAGTATCGGATTTTGAATCTAAAATTTACCGCTCAGACGGCAGTATTGTCTGGATTTCCGAGAAAGCGCGGGCGGTACGGGATCGCAGCGGCTCCGTGCTTTATTATGAGGGTTTAATTGAGGATATCACGCAGCGCAAACAGGCACAAGAATCGCTGCGGCTGTTTATCCACGCTCTTTCTCACGACTTGCGAAACCCGGTGGTGGGAATGTTAATGGTGCTGAAAAATTGGCAGAGGAAAACTGGGGATTCGATCGCAATTCCCCGTTCTGTTTTGGAGCGGATGATTCAAGGTAGCGAGCAGCAGTTGCGGTTGATAAATTCGCTTTTGGAAGTTCACGCCGGGGAATTGCGCGGTTTGGTTTTGCACTGCGATCGGGTTGACTTGAGAGCCGTAGTTGAAGCGGCTGCGACCGATTTAGAGCCTTTAATGAATGAGGCTAAAGCTACTTTTAAAAATTTGATACCGGATGATTTGCCCGCCGTGAATGCCGATCATACTCAGTTAAGGCGCGTGTTTTCTAATTTAATTGCTAATGCTTTAAAGCACAATCTGCCCGGACTCAATTTAACCGTTTCCGCTCAAGTAATCAAGGCGGGGAAATTAATTATAAATCAAAAAGAAGGAAAACAAGACATCGACAAATTACCGATTGCCCATCCACAATCCCCAATTGCCAATCCCCAATTATCAATCCCTAATTCCTCAAGTAGCATGATTTACTGTACCGTTGAAGATGACGGGGCGGGAATATTGCCCGAACAGTGCGAACATCTTTTTGACCTTTACGTTAGGGGTAATCAATCCCGACACTCCGTCGGTTTAGGTTTGGGTCTATATCTTTGTCGGCAAATTATTGGCGCTCACGGCGGGGAAATTGGAGTAATTAGCAGTCCCGGTGCTGGGGCAAGTTTTTGGTTTACTTTGCCGGTGGCTGAGAATTCCCGGTGATTTTTTTGTATGTTTAATTACATTTTATTTAGCAACCTCGCCCGATATATAGAAAGTTCTTAATTGCACAAACTCTTGCGAAATATTGCTTCTTCCGACGGACATCGGACTTCTGCTATACTTTGGTTGTACAGTCGTCGGTGGCTTTTTGAGCGGCCGGTGTCAAATTAGTCGCTCAGACTATTGATATTAATTTAAAACCGTGCTAGAGTGACCGAAATGTTTCTCAATGAAAAAAAAATCCGAGCTTCAGATTTTCTTGAGAAAAATCGTTGAATCTAGAAAATCTCTAAAACTAGATAAAAAATCTGCAATTTATGTTTGTCGAGAAAAGCTCAGAAAATACAGCTAAAGACGATGCAGCTAAGTACGACTCAGCTAAATATAACGAGCGGTCGTTCTCAACCTTAATTCGGACTCTCCGTCTTTCCCAAGGTTACTTTTCTTTCGTTTTAGTCAACTGCAACTCGCTGGCTTTGCGGCAGGAAATAGTCGAGCGGCTGCAAGCAACTTGTGCCGTCAAACCGCGGCCACTGTTTTTGCCCGAATCGGCGACAACTCTCTACAGGACAATCGCTGCTGAAGTAGACGGGGAACAGCCTCCAGCTTTAATGATCCTAGGTTTGGAATCAGTGCAGGCGATCGATCGATTGCTCGTTTCTACCAACCTACTATGCAGCGAATTCAGCAAAAAATTTTCCTTTCCCGTCGTCTTTTGGGTGACGGATGAACTTCTGAGAAAAATTATTCGCACGGCCCCGGATTTATACAATCGGATGACGACAATTAGATTCATCAGTCGTTAGTAATCAATCGATCGATTTTAGATTTTAGATTTTAGATTTTAGATTGTAGATTGTAGATTTTTAACAGTCAACAGTCAACCGATTTTAGATTTTAGATTGTAGATTGTAGATTTTTAACAGTCAACAGTCAACAGTCAACAGTCAACAGTCATCTGTCAACTGTTAAATTCCGCTTCCCAAATCAGGACTAATTCTCGCGCCGCCACAGTTTCCTCCGCAGGAAAACCTGCCAAAAAGTCTTTATCCGCCGCCACCTCATAAGGCCCTTCCTTGAACTCCAAAATCACAGTATCCGGTGCCAAAGCTACTAACGTGTGAATAGTGCCCTCTGGAAGTTCAACAGCGCGAGTCGGGCCCGCAGCGCTGACTCGCAACGAACGAAGAATTTGACCGTTTTCGTTTAAAATAACAATACCGACTTCTCCTTGAAGCACTACGAAAAACTCAAAACCGTTAACGGCAGGCGGGCGCAGGTGTTGGTGAGGGCGGACGTAAGTTCCCGGTTGCAGCACGTTGACAAACCGCTGCACTTTCTCAGACAAATCATGGAAATTGTAGTTTTGTCGCTGGCGGGGACTGCGGCGGGAGGAAGCGGCAACTTCGTCTAGCAATTCTTGCGTCAGCAATTTGATCGGAGGGGACTGCACAACAGATATCCTGTATTTAATAGTTTTTGAACAAATGGGCTAGTCTGGGATCATCCTTACCAGCATCTCTTGACACATGGAAATCGCAACTCAGGTGCGTATCACTAAGGCAATGCGTTTGTCAAGTATTTTTAGAACAAGTATTAGCCCGATCGCCCTTTCGACTATT
The DNA here is from genome assembly GCF_036702785.1 of Microcoleus sp. AR_TQ3_B6. NCBI lineage: Bacteria > Bacillati > Cyanobacteriota > Cyanophyceae > Oscillatoriales > Microcoleaceae > Microcoleus > Microcoleus sp. AR_TQ3_B6. The sequence continues at coordinate 36,301 of NZ_JAUBVJ010000078.1, forward strand.
CTAGTCTGCGCCAGTACCGTTTCTGCGTCTGAACCGACGGCGGCACAGTTGGTTCAGCAGCAATTGCCACAGCAGCAACTTAAAGAAGAGATTCGCGATCGAGTTCAAGAAGAAGTTGACATTGCTTTCGGGCGCACGGCGGTACTGCTGAACGGGCTCGTAATTGCCTTAACTTTGTTTCCGACAGCAGCCGGAGTCGGGGTTTGGTTTCTGTTGAGCAAATTGTCCAAGCAGACAACAATTGCTCGCCAAGAAATTGAAAGTCTCCATTACGATACAATCTCTCAATTAAAACTCTTAATTTCGGACGCTGAAAGTATCTTAGGCGAAATTCAACACCAAAATCACCCGGCGGATGCAGAAACAGACTTGTTATTGCCCGATGCCCAAATTCAAGAATTTGCTCCGGTTAACTATGGCAATTACCAACAGCTATTGACGGCAGGCGACTATGCTAAACAGGGAGATTCTTGTTTCTTTGAAAACCGTTATGAAGATGCGATCGCAGCTTACGATCGGGCCCTGCAAATTCAGCCGGATTTAGCCGATACCTGGAATAACCGAGGAGTAGTGCTCACCAGAATGCAGCGGTATCCAGAGGCGATCGCTTCTTACGAAAAAGCTACTACAATTCGCCCGAATTATCCCGACGCTTGGAACAATCGAGGCGTGGTATTGTTAGAGTTGCAGAAGTACCAGGAGGCGATCGGCTGTTACGAACAAGCAATTCAAGCCAAACCCGATTACGCCGACGCTTGGAACAACCGAGGCGTTGCTTTTTCCAAAATGCAGGAGTACGAACAAGCCGTAATTTCTTACAATCAAGCCCTACAAATTAAAAATGATTATACTGACGCTTGGAACAATCGAGGCGTTGCACTCTCAAAATTGCAAAAATACGAAGCTGCCATTGATTCCTACGACAATGCTGCTAAAATCCGACCAGACTTTTACAGAATTTGGTACAATAAAGCCCGATGTTATGCGCTACAAGGTCAAATAGACTTAGCCCTTGAAAATTTGAAACGCGCCCTCAATCTCAATCCCAATTTGTGTAAAGAATTGGCAAAAACAGAAGCAGACTTGGAAAAAATTCGCGAACACGACGCATTCAAGCAGTTGATTAATTGATCCGAACTATGGAGGGTGTGCACTGCTAGCCCTGTCTGGCGTGACAGCCTCCCAAGCTGAACCGAAGTAGTAGAAAGATGACGATGCCGCGAATCCACAATTCCCCGGTAGTTTCTTCTGCTTGGGGAAGCGCGGCTGCTTCAGGAAAGACTTCAAATTCCCTCGCCCAGCCTGACTCCAAAAGAAAATTAGCTAAGACAGGGCTAACTAAAGCAGTCCTCAATCATCTGCGAACGCCTTTCTTTCTCTCTCCCTTCTCTGCGTCCTCTGCGGTTCGTTAAAAAAAGTCGCGATCGCAAATCAAATAACATAGCTATAGCTATAATTGCCCGTCATTCATGGGTAGCTGCGTGTAGTTAAATGATTGTGCCAGTTCCTTCTGCTGTTATAGCTACTTTAACCGAAAGTTGGAATGCCACGAGGTATGTGCCACCTTTTACGCCGCGGCAAAAGTAACAATTAAATTGACAATCTCAGCTTATAGAAGAGAGGAAATTAACTAAGTAGACATCTATCAACGCCCGCAGGAATTAGGGAATTTAGGTGTTACACACCAACTCGCGATCGCATCGCTGTCCTTTCGACCCTCGATCCATTTTAGATTTTATATTTTTAACAGTCAACAGTCAACAGTCAACAGTCAACAGTCAACAGTCAACAGTCAACAGTCAACAGTCAACAGTCAACAGTC
>NZ_JAUBVJ010000079.1:0-37438 GCF_036702785.1 Microcoleus sp. AR_TQ3_B6
GCAGTTTGACCTGATGGTCGATACGTCCCAGGTACTCAATGTTGCCGTCACTCTTGTAGCGAGCCAAATCCCCAGTCTTGTAAAGGCGTGCGTTTGGCTCTTTGCTCAAGGGGTTGACAATAAACTTTTGCGCCGTTAGCTCAGGGCGATTGAGGTAGCCTCGCGCCAGTCCCGCACCACCGATGTACAACTCGCCTGGCACTCCCACAGGCACAGGCTGTAAGTGTTCATCTAACAGATAAATCTGTGTATTGGCGATCGGGCGACCAATGGAAACTGAACCCTCGGTGCTGTCAACCCGATCGACCGTAGACCAGATGGTAGCCTCTGTAGGACCGTACAAATTCCACAGAGAAGCACCCTCTTCGACTAATTGATTAGCTAGCTCACGCGATAGGGCTTCCCCGCCGCATAGTATTTTCAACTGATGGCTACCCGACCACCCGGCTGCTAGCAACAGTCGCCAGGTGGCTGGAGTCGCCTGCATCACCGTAGCGCCACAATTATTCAACCTCTCTAATAACTGGGTGCCGTCATTCGCGACGGAACGGCTGAGTATAACTAGACGCGCACCTACGCTCAGGGGGAGAAATAGTTCCAGAGCTGCAATGTCAAAGGATAGAGTTGTGACGGATAAAAGGGTATCTTGGTCTGTCAGTCCTGGGCAACGCCGCATGGATGTTAAGAAATTGACTACAGCGCTGTGCAAGATTTGCACTCCCTTAGGTTTGCCTGTAGAACCCGATGTGTAGATGGCGTAGGCTAGATTATTACCCGTGACGTTGCTCGTCGGGTTGCTTTGGTCGCTTTGGGCGATCGCTTCGGAGTCTAGATCTAGGTAAACTACATGAGTCCGGCTCTTGGGCAACATACCAACGATGTCTTGTTGCGTCAGTAGCACAGGCGCTTGTGAATCTTCCAACATGAAGGTCAAGCGCTCAGAGGGATAGGCGGGGTCGAGTGGCACATAAGCTCCACCCGCTTTGAGGATACCCAACAGTCCTATTACCATCTCTAGCGATCGGTCTATACAGATTCCCACCAATACCTCTGGTTTTACCCCCAGTGCTTGCAAGTGGTGTGCCAGTTGATTTGCACGGCAATTCAACTCCCTGTAAGTTAGTTGCTTATCTTCAAAAACCACCGCTACTGCATCCGGCGTCTGTTCTACTTGCGCCTCAAATAGCTGATGGATGCACAAATCCTGAGGAAACGCTAGATGGGTATCATTCCACTCAACAAGTAGCTGGTATCGCTCAGCGGCTGTCAGTATTGGAAATTCTGAGACTTGTTGCTGGGGATTGGCTACAATCCCGGTAAGTATTGTCTGAAAATGCCCGAGCAGGTGCTCAATCGTGGCACTGTCGAATAAGTCTGGATTGTAATCGCAGCTCAACTCCCACTCGCTATCTATTTCGAGGACATTCAAGCTGAGATCGAATCCAGTAAAACTGATGGGGGAAGGGAATAACTCTGTTTCCAGTTCAAACATTTCTGGTACAGCTACAGGTCGATCCAAGTTAAAAGTTGCTGTAACGATAGGAAACATACTGATGTTCTGGTTTCCTTTTAACTTGTCGAGCAACCTGGCAAAGGGATAATCCTGGTGGTCAAAAGCATCTAACAATAATTTTCTGAAAGCTGTTAGATGCTCCGAGAAAGTCGAACACCCGACGACGCAACTTCTTAAAGGTAATAGGTGGGTACAGTAGCCAACAAGCTTTTCACTGCCCTTGAGAGACCGTCCTGTAACAGGAATACCAACTACAAGATCGTCTTGACCTGTTAACCGATAAAGTAAAAGCGTGTAGGCCGACAGGAGGGTCATAAATAGGGTACAGCTTTTCTCTGCGCTGAACCGTTTAACGTCACTACAAAGGTTGGCATCAAGCCGTATAGTTTGCCTGCTACCCCTATAAGTCTTTATTAGTGAACGAGGACGGTCAGTCGGTAAGTCTAAGACAGGAATTGAGTTCGCAAATTTCCCCAACCAGTAGGATTCATGACTTGCCATTTCTTCAGTTTGGCTTTGCTGCTCTTGCCACTCTATATATTCTCTAAACTGCTTCGGTGGCTCAAGTTGGCAAATTTTTCCCTGACACTCAGCGGTATAAAACGCACCTAATTCTTGTAGGATTACACCCATCGACCAGCCGTCTATAAGAATATGATGAGCCGTCAATACCAGCAAGTGAAGTTGTTCTTTTAGCTTGAGGATATGGATGCGAAAGGAACTCTCGTGGCTAAGGTCGAAAGGTTTTTGACTTTCTTGTCTAAACCACTCAGCAACGTCGGACTCTCGGTAGCGAGAGTCCACACTTGAGAAATCAATCAAAGGAACGTCTACCTTCAGAGTGGGTAAAATCTCCTGAAAATCTCCTTGGTCACTAATAATTGTCCGTAAAGTCTCATGGCGTTCGACAAGTCTTTGCACAGCCTGACACATTGCACGCAACTGAAACGGACCTTTTAATTGAAGGCTTGTGTAGACGTTGTAAGCGAGGGAACCCTCGTCCCCTAGTTGGGTCAAAAACCACAGTTGCTTTTGAGCCTCAGTTAAGGGTACTTTCTCTGCCTCCTTTGCTACTAGTTCTTCTGTGGTGAGGAGCGTAGTTAAAGACGCAGAAGCTAGCACAGCATCCGTAGGTGCAGAGGGTTTTGTTAGACTGCTGGATGATCCATTCAACCCCTTCTGAACCTCTGGAAGTTTTCCCAAACCTTTGGGCAGGAAGCCTCCCGCTCGTAGCTCATCTATGCTGTCCTTGACCGCCTGAATCACATAATTAACATCTGCATCGGTATGTGCGGTGGACAGAAAACAGTTACGCCCTTCCCAGATATAAACACCCTTTTCAAGCAGGTGATAAAACAGCAAATCCAGATTCCCCGAGAAGGTAAAGCGAAACAGCGAACCAAAATGCACGATTCGGATGGGCACATCCTCGGCTTCAAAGTAAGTATTCAAAGTTTCGGCTAACTGCGATGTGCGTTGATTTAACTGCTGCTGAAGGGCGGAGCCTTGTCTTTTGAGATGGTTAAGTACCGCCCGTGCCACAGCCATCGCCAGAGGATGCTTGTTAAAGGTTCCTGCGAAAAATGTCTGTTCCGCCTGAGGATACGAGGCATCTCCATAGTTCCACAAACCCCCATCGATTCCATTCATGTAGGTCGCCTTGCCAGCTACGACCCCAATCGGCATCCCACCACCAACAACCTTGCCATAGGTTGCGATGTCTGCTTCAATGCCAAACCACGCCTGGGCGCCCCCAGGGTGGATGCGGAAGCCTGTGAGGACTTCATCAAAGATCAGTGCTGTTCCTGTTGCTTGTGTCCATTGCCTCAACTGCTGTAAAAACTCTTTGGGTTGCAAATCAGGTCGGCGACTCTGCACAGGCTCAACCAGCACAGCAGCCAATTCGTGAGCATGGGCTTGCAAAATATCAATGGAGTTGGGATTCTCATAATCCAGCACCAGAACATCTTCAACTGCGTGCTGAGATACTCCAGGAGCGATGGGTACAGCACTGATTTGGCTGTTCGACCCTGCTGCCAAAACTCCGTCAAAATGGCCGTGATAAGAACCAGCAAATAGAGCAATTTTGCTACGACCTGTCGCCGTGCGTGCCAGACGTAGCGCTGTCATAACTGCTTCTGTACCTGAATTACAGAAGGTTACTCGCTCCATGCCTGTCAGTTCACAGATCAAATCAGCAACTTCACCCGCCAGATTCGACTGTGAACCGAATTTTATACCAAGCTTTATCTGCTCTTCTAGGGCTTCAGTAATAAATGGTGCAGCATGACCAAAAAGAAGCACCCCAAACCCCATTGTGATGTCCACATACTCGTTGCCGTCCACATCCACCAATCTGGAACCTTGCGCACTTTCTCCAATGATGGGATAGAGCATCTCCTTGATAGAAAGGCGGAACCCTGCCACAGCTCTGCTATCGGCTAAAACCGGGTGATAGGTTTGCTTCCGTCGTTTCGATTCCTGAGTGCGTTTGGTGTAACGTGCTATCAATGCCTCCAAGTGTTGCTGCTGACGAGGAGCTAAATTTTTCTGCGCTCCTGGCTCGATCGGTTGGAACGGAACGCACAGTTCATCAGCCGTTTTTCTTAGCTCTGCATTGGCTGATGTATTCTGAAATGGAGCGTCAGCTGACGGTATGGAGCGATTCGCTAAGTCGGATGGCTGTGTCTTTAATGGTAGCGATCGCTCCGGTGGCAAACGGCTATTGCTCAAGACATTCAGCTGTTGAGATATTACCTTAGAGACTACTTCTAGCTGCTGTGCCATGATACGTTCTAGCCCGACCTCAGACATTAATTTCCCGTCTTCAATATCCGGTGTCTGATTCTGGCTTGCTTGTTTTGGCGCGTTTCCTCCAACCGATCGAGTTGTCTGCTCAGAGGGTACAACTGGCTCAAACTTAGGTGGAGAGGAATTTTCCCAAGCAAACGCTGGAGGGAGGGTTTGATCTATATAAGTCGCCAGTGCATTAGTTGTGGCTAATTCTTCAAACAACTGTCGAATAGTCACTTTAATCCCAAAAGCATTTTCAATGGCTCGAACCGCCTCCATCAGGACAAGTGAATCAGCCCCCATTTCTGTAAAAGGAGCATCCACCTCTATTGCAGAAGGGTCTGCTTGTAGCAAGTTTGCCATCCGGATACGCAATGTTGAAAGGATCTCATCCCGACGATTGGTATTGGGTGTCGGCTCAACCTGTAGACTAGATGCTTCAACTGCTAATTTCTGACCATCCATAGCGCTTGTTGTTTCAACCCAGTAACGCTGTCGCTCGAAGGGATAGGTTGGGAGTGACAGGCGACTTCGTGAATAGTCCCGGTCAAATCCGCTCCAGTCCAAATCCGCACCCAGGAGGTAAAGCCGAGATAAGCTTTCTAGCAACGCCTGCCAATCATCCTTGCCCTGCTTCAAAGAAGGCAACCAAGAACTCTTTCCTTTTGGTAGACACCTCTTGCCCATGCTCAGCAGGGTAGCGTCTGGCCCCATCTCCAGAAATATTTCATAACCTTCCTCAGCCAGCACATTCATTCCAACGGCAAATTTCACCGTCTCCCGGATGTGGCGACACCAGTATTTGGCATCGGGGATTTCCCCAGGCTTGAAAATTTGACCAGTTACATTGGAAATCAGAGGAATGTGCGGAGCTTTAAACTGTACCTGGCGTGCAGTCTGCTCAAAGGCATCCAGCATCGGTTCCATCAATGGTGAGTGGAAAGCGTGAGAGACATTCAAAGGCTCAACAGCAACTCCCTCGGACTGCAACCGATCGATTACAGCCTGCACAGCCTCTCTTTGTCCCGAAATCACGATGTTCTTAGGTCCATTGACAGCCGCAATCGCCACCTTTTCTGTATGTGTAGCAGCAGCGACAGCTACCCGCTCCTCATCCGTCAATACAACGGCCATCATCCCATCACTGGTAAGAGCTTGCATCAGCCGTCCCCGTTTGGCAGCTAGCTTGAGTCCCTCTTCAAGGCTGAATACACCAGCCACACAGGCTGCTACGTATTCACCGATGCTGTGACCCATGACGGCGTCTGGTACAATGCCCCAGGACTGCCACAATTCAGCTAAGGCATACTCCAGAGCAAATAGCGCTGGCTGGGTGTAGGCTGTCGAGTGCAACAGGTGAGACCGATCGGACGCTGGATAAAGAACTGATAACAGCGGCACTTCTAGATAGGGGCGCAGCAGTTCGTCGCATCGCTCCAAGGTTTTCCGAAACGTAGGCTGAGTCTCATACAGCTGGTGTCCCATGCCAACGAACTGCGAGCCTTGACCGGTGAATAAAAAGGCTATCTGCGGACGAGTTCTACCCTCTAGATGACCGCTCACTAGGCCGACGCTTTTATTCCCGGCAACAAAGGCACCCAGCGCGCCTTGCAGCTGCACGGTAGATTCAGCTATTACTGCGGTACGGTGGGCAAAATGCGATCGCCCAGTATTGGCACTGAAGCAAACATCTGCCAGGGAAACTCCTGGAGTAGAGTCCAAGAAAGCTTGATAACGGCACGCGAGCGAGCGCAGCGCTGTCTCTGTTTTCGCCGATAGGGTCAACAAATGAACGGGACGTTCGATGTCACTGTGTACTGGCTCAAGAACAGGCGCTTCCTCGATAATTACATGGGCGTTAGTTCCCCCCATGCCAAAAGAACTAATCCCTGCTCGCCGCCAGCCTTCCGAGTCCCAAGGACACAACGAAGTATTAACCTTAAACGGTGTTTCTGCAAATGGAATAAACTCATTAGGCTTCTCAAGGTGGAGACTCGGAGGCAGCTGACGGTGTTGCATGGCTAAAATGACTTTGAGCAACTGTGCCATTCCGGCAGCTGGCTCTAGATGCCCGATATTCGTTTTAACAGAGCCAATGGCACAAAACTGCTTGCGATCTGTGTACTTGCGAAAAGCCTTCGTCAACCCTTCAATCTCTATTGGATCGCCTAAAGAAGTGCCAGTGCCATGAGCTTCAACGTAAGAAATAGAATCTGCTGATACCCCAGCCACCTCCAAGGCACGACAAATTACCTCAGCCTGAGAGCGCGGATTTGGAGCCGTTAGTCCGTTTGTGTTGCCACCGTGATTAACAGCCGAACCCTTAATCACCGCATAAACTTTGTCCCCGTCCTTTAAGGCACGACCCAGAGGTTTGAGCAGCACCGTTCCTGCGCCTTCTCCTAAGACAATACCATTAGCCCGCCGGTCGAACGTTTTGCAGCGTCCATCTGGTGAATGCGCCTTCATGCGGCTCATGGCAATATAGTATTCTGGCGACAACAGAATGTTTACTCCTCCCGCTAGAGCTACTGTACACTCCCCTTCTCGCAGGCTTTGACATGCCATATGCAGTGTCACCAGCGACGAGGAACACATTGTATCCACCAATATTGAAGGACCGCGAAGGTTGAGAAAGAATGAAACACGGTTAGCGATGATGGCATTTTGATTGCCTATCCCAGCCGCGTGATCCAATGGTGTCAGAGCAGGCGCGATGCGTTGGTAATAGCCATTATTGCTACAACCAACAAAAACACCGACTTCAGTCTGAGCTAGTCTCTCTGCCGAGTATCCTGCGTGTTCCAAAGTTTCCCAAGCAACTTCCAAGAAAATCCGTTGTTGCGGATCTATCAGCTTGGCTTCTCTGGGTGAGATGTTGAAAAACATAGGATCGAATTGGTCAACGCCATCGATGAATCCTCCCCAACGGGAATAAGTCTTGTTTGCTGCCTCAGGATTGTCGTCATAATAGGTGTGCCAATCCCAGCGATCGGTGGGAACCTCACGGACTGCGTCTTTGCCTTCACGCAGTAGCTGCCAAAACGACTCCAAGTCTGGGGCTTGAGGGAAACGACAGCCCATGCCAATTACAGCAATATCGTCTTCCCGTACAAAATCGTTAACTTGCTCAACCTTTCTTTGGCAAACCTTCGCAGATGAACTGGTTCCAACTGGTTGTTTTTCAAATGTGGTAGCCGATAATTTAGACTGTTCCCCGTTAGCGGGCATATATTCCTTTAACTTCGTCCCATGCCTTTGAACTAGATGTTCAGTAAGTTCGGCGATCGTAGGATATTCAAAGAGTAGGGTGGGAGAGAAAGAAATACCAAGAATGTCCCCCAAAGTAGCCATAATTTCTATAGCTTTGAGGGAATCGATCCCAAGGCTGTGAAAGCTATTATCGAGGGGAATCCGGCTCGGCTCTATACGTAAGGAGTTTGCAATCTGCTCCACAATTGTTTCTCGGAGCCAACGCAGCAGTGAGCGGTTATCAACATGTGTATCGATTCCGGTCTTCTGCGCCTCTGTTTTGATGGGGGTGCTAAGCGCTTGTAGTGACAAACGGTTATCAATAGTTGTATCCGTGCGTTGGTTCTGCACATCGGCTTCTGGCAGGGTATGAGAATCTTGCAGCAATAATTGATACCGCTCTGCCTCAGTTACCAGCGATAAAGAAGGCTCCATATGATAGTGATTTTGGATTAAATTATTATCGGTAAAACTCATAACAGAAAATAGTTTCAGCTAAATGGAATTCAAGAGAAGTAGCAGTAATCAGGTTTAAGTAATGCGACCCCTTTGTAAGGGGTGTTAGCTTCCTTTTCCTACCATCAACACCTGTAGCGATGTTAAAGTGCTAGCACTTGACGGATGCGTTGTTAATTGTTGCACTACATCGGGAGTGCAATGCAACAGAGAAACAGAATGCTTTTCGAGCATTGCTTGCAGGTGAATAACTTCTTGGCTGGTTTGGTCATTGCTGCCTTCACTGACACCATTAGCCAGCTTTCTGAGTATGTTTAAAGAGTGAAGATTTGCTAAAACTGAATCGACATCAACTCCAAAATCAATTAAACAAGCAATCTCATCAACGCCAATTTCCTTTAGACGCTCAACCATTTTCCAACAGGTGCTTGGTGTCCCAAATAAGGCACTTGTTTGGAAGTATCTCTCAAAGGCATAAGCAAACAGGTTGTCCTGTTCGGTTTCGGTCAACTCGTCAAGGCTCTTAGAGCCATGTCGCCACAAATCGACAGAACTTTTGAGATATTCTATGAACGGTTCCCGAACCTTGTTGCGAACAAGCTCCATGTCTTCGCCGACGAAGGTATGCAGCATTAAAGTTACTTGACCGCAATTCGGATCGTGACCATGTTTTGCCCGTGACTCACGGTAAATGGCTATTTTTTCAGCCAATTCTTCTATGGATTGGAAAAGAAGGGCAGTCAAGATGTTGGCACCACAGGCACCAGCTTCCATAAATCTTTCTTGACCACCACTACATGTTATCCAAACTTTTAGCTCCTGTTGAATGGGCAGGGGATAAATTTTGATCTCGGTATCTTTACCAACGCCATTGGCAACTGAGATTGCTTCCCCCTGCCAGAGTTTTTGCACTGTTTGCATATCTGAAAACAGGACTTCTTTGCTATTGGCGTAGGTATCCGGTGATAAGACAAAGTCGTTGGGATTCCAACCTCTGGCAAAGGCAAGATCTACTCTGCCCTGTGACAAGTTATCTACAACAGACCATTCCTCAGCAACTCGAATTGGATTATGCAATGGCAATACAACACTGCCAGCTCGTAAGCGGATTCTTTCAGTAACCAATGCGAGTGCAGCACTTACAACAGATGGATTCGGGTAAAGACCACCAAAGGGGTGAAAATGACGTTCTGGTATCCAGACGGCTGTAAAACCATTTCTATCGGCAAACTTTGCCCCTTCCAGCACAAGTTTATATTTCTCATTGGAAAACTCAGCCTCGTTACTGGAGAAGTAAAACAGGCTGAATTGCATTCCTTTGGTTGGTGCCTGACTTTGGGTTTGAGGAAAGACTGTAGTGATTTGGGGCTGGGAGAGAAAGACAACTTTAGCACCGCGTGTGAGCGTCCAAAACACTTCCAAAAGAGAGAGCGTCTCAAAATTGCTGACTCCTGTTAGCAAGGTATCCGTTGGTTGGCAACCAACGCGGTTATCCATTCGCCTAAAATAGTCAACGACATTTTTGTGAGTGAGAATTAGGTTGGAGGATTGATTTTCAGATTTAGCTGTATAAGCTACGCAGGCTAGACTTTTTCCAACAGCCTGAGCGCTCAAATTTTCATCACTTTCCTCTTCCAGAATATCAGCCTTCGAGTCTAGATAGATTTCCTTTGACCCCAGAATTGACAAGAATTTGAGCAGCCCTGCTTGAGGCACCAGTATTGGTATTTGACTATCTCCCAACACCGAAGCGCTCTCTTGTGCTGAATCCGACATCTCCAAGGGGACATAAGCCCCTCCAGCTTTCAGAATGCCTAATAATCCCACCACTATTTCTGGGGTTCGTGCCATGTAAATACCTACCCGCGAACCCGATTCAATACCCTGTTTCTGTAAATAATGAGCTAGCTGATTGGCTCGTTGATTCAACTGTTGATAACTTAACTGTGTCTTTTCACAAACCAGAGCTGTGGCATTGGGCGTCTGCTGAACCTGTTGTTCAAACAGTTCATGGATGCATTTATCTTGGAGTAGCTGGTCAAATTTAGCATTACTGCTAGCTACAATATCCAAAGTCCCAGCTAGTAAACGTTCCTTGCAAGCATAGCGCTGAATCTTTCCACTAGAAGTCTTCGGAATACTCGCAGTCTTGAGCAACAACACAGAATAAACTTCCAGTTCATGCTGCTGGGACACCGCTTCACGGACGGCTCCAACCACCTCATCCACATCCAAATTTCGGAGGTAATTACGCTCAACCTCTTGAGCAATTACCAGCCGCTCTTCGCCCTCTACCTCCACCGAAAACGCCGCACCGCAACCTGACCGCAGTGCCGGATGACTTTCACCTACCGTCAGTTCAATGTCTTGAGGATAATGGTTGCGCCCCCGAATAATAACTAAATCCTTTAGCCGACCCGTGACAAATAGCTCGCCGTTATGCAAAAATCCCAGGTCACCAGTGCGCAGGAACGGCCCTTCGCTTGTATCTGCTAGGTAAGCTTGAAAAGTCTGTTGGGTCTCCTCTGGTCGCCTCCAATAGCCCTGCCCCACACTCGAACCTGACACCCAAATCTCTCCTACTCGATCAGATAAAGACTGAGTTAAGGATTCGGGGTCAACAACAACAATTTTCTGGTCTAGCCAGGTCTGACCACAGCCGACGATCGCCCGAGCCTCTTCTTGCTCACTGGCAGTAGTCACTACCCGGTTCTGCTCAAGTGCTGTCCCCTTGACATGGTGAACAACAGGTGGTTCCGTTTTCAAACCCCCGGCAACGAATAAAGTTGTCTCAGCCATCCCGTAGCAGGGGTAAAATGCTCTGGTGCTGAAGCCACAGGAAGCGAAAGTGCGAGCGAACCGCTCCAGCGTATCTGCGCGGACAGGTTCAGCTCCGTTAAAAGCGACTTCCCAGCTACTTAGGTCGAGAGTCGCCCGCTGTTCTGGCTTAATCTTCCGAACACACAGCTCATACGCAAAATTCGGTCCGCCACTAGTAGTAGCTTTGTAATGAGAAATTGCTTGGAGCCAACGAAAAGGCTTTTGTAAAAAGTCCACTGGCGACATAAGTGTCACTGGAAACCCGCCGTAGAGGGGCTGTAGCACTCCACCAATCAACCCCATATCATGGTAAGGTGGCAGCCAGATTACACCCCGGCTATTGGTCGTATGGTCAAAACACTGATGAATCAGAGCCGAATTGTGCAGTAGATTGCCATGACTGACCATTACCCCCTTCGGCGTACCCGTAGAACCCGAAGTGTACTGGAGAAAAGCCAGGGTTTCACTGCTCAATGTCGGTTCCTGCCAGTCTAAGGCCTGGTCGCTGGCGATGTTATCGGTTGCCAGCCAGCGCAACGCAGCTAATTCTGGATTCTGAGCAAATTGATCCCTGATATTTGTCAACAAGGATGTAGTGGTGAGTGCCACTGTTGCTTGAGAAGAAGCGACAATCGCCTGTAGTCTAGACATATTCTGATTACGCCGGGGTGGATAAGCGGGCACAGCAATAAACCCGGCATACAAACACCCAAAAAACGCGGCAATGAACTCCAAACCCGGTGGGTAGAGCAACAAAGCAAGGGAGCCAGCCGCTCCAAAGCTCTGAAGCTGGGTGGCGATCGCCCGAGCCTGCCGCTCCAATTCTTGATAAGTCAGGCTTGAGCTTTCTGTTTCTCCATCCTGTAGAAAGGTAAAAGCTAATTGAGCAGACTGGTGTAGCGCTCTGTAACGCAGGAGATCTACTAGCGTGGAAAATTTAAAATTATTGAAAGAGTCGACCATATTGTTTCTCCTACAAAATTAAAAGCTAGCTACCTTGAGTTCCATGAAATAAGGTTCCTCTCAGACATTCATAAGCCGGAATGGTTGAGGCTAAAACTGGCGTCGTTCTGCTAGCCAATTTTCCAATGCTTTTCTGCGACGCTGTGCTGATTCTGCTAGTCTTTGAACATCTCTTTCTCGGTCTGATTGGAACAAGTCCACTATTTTGGCTGTCAAAACAAACACCGCTCTTTGTTTCACTACAGTAGGGACAATTGATTGATGAACTTGCCATATAGAAAGAGGTCTCCAACCGTGTAATATCGGTTGTTCCCTACCCCTAACCTTCAAGTTTGGAGGTTCTTGGATAGCGCAATAAGCTTTGTTAGTTTCGCTGGCAATTTTCTTGAATTGAAGCATTTCAGCTTCTAGCTGATTCCCCAAATCGTTAATACGCTCAGCTAGAGAAGTTAGCTGTTGAATTCCTTGAGTTATCTCACTCTTTAGAGACTGTCGCACTTGCTCTTTTTGTAGTTCAGCCAGCTTTTCTTGTTGCTGGGCTAGAGCAGCTACGTCGTTTTGCAACTGGGCTAAATCAACATATTCATCAATTTCAAGTTGTTTGAGTTGAATTTGAAACATTGGAAAAAGTGCAAAATAAATTTTGTAAAATAGTTACGCAAGAGATTTCAAATGCCCCCTTGCTTTTTGCCTATGTCGTGTTGTCAAGCCAAAACTCAAAATTTTCGCGGGAGCTTTAGACTTTTTACAAAAGTTTATATTATCGACAGAAGCATATAATAGTTGGTAGACGGTAACCAACCGATGTACCTATGAGGGTGCGAGGCTAAATTACATCAGAAACTACTCGCGTCGCAGCGGATACTCCACCCCGAGGCGCAAGTGGTGCGACATTGAGCCAGGGGTGCGAGTACGCCTGTATCGTCACTGACTAACTCGACAGAGGACATATCTTGCTTCGCCACTGGCGTGGGCAACACGAGGTCTTTGCTATCCGTCGGTAAGCCAAATGCTTCGGGGTTAGACTTAAGCTCATGGCAGAACTCACTATCAACTACTGCACGCTACAACAGCTGATCTCGGTAATTAACGGATGGTTTTTTTAAACACATTAGCAAGCAAATTATTAGTAGACTAACTCCCCTCAAAACAGATTATTCTTAATTCATCATTTGTGCAATTGCATTTCATACAAGCTTCCCATCTGCTCGTCCCACTTTTCTCACTCTACAGACATATTTAATGGATAGAGATAGGTAAACAATTTTATTTAAAAAAAAAATAGTTATACCGTCTCTGCCAATAAATTTTTTATGTCTTACGGGTGATGTTATTGATAAATTAGTATGTAGGTAGTAAAATTACTTAGGATTTGCTGAATAATCGATCGAATTTTACCTGATCTGTGTTAAGAAGTGGTGCGGTTGAGAGAAGCGTGCAAGAAAAACAGGTAAAATAGAGGAAAACCTGTGCAGAGCCACCTGCGATCGTGCACAAAAAGTTGAGCTTGTTCCCCTCCCACCCTTAAACTTTGAACTAGCTTTCCTGATGTAAATTGTCAGCCCTCAAAGGTTGGGTAAAAATGGCCCAAATAATCCCGTAGAGTGAATTTGAACAGGAGTTACGCAGTTGAACTAAAAATGGGGTAGAAGGAAGGCATGAATCCACCTAATTACACTGCTATTGAATACATCAACTTTCTGATTGCATACAGTTGCACGGAAGCGGAACGAGTTCAACCAATAACCGAGAGTGTGGCAGCACATGATGCCATCAATCGCTTGCTGCATTGACTGGAACCCGATCCGAACGAGCTTTGGCAGGAGGCTTCTGCCTCGGTTGAGTTGGAGCAAGGGATTTTGGTGGCGGACGATACGATGCTAGACAAGTGGTATGCCAAACAGATGGGCTTAGTCAGTCGGCAATGGTCTGGTAAGTACAAGCGCGTTGTTCAAGGCATCAATCTGACCAGTCTGTTGTGGTCGGATGGGGAAAACACATCCCTTGCGACTATCGATTGTATGAGAAGGCCGTGGACGGGGCGACCAAGAATGACCACTTTCGAGCCATGCTGAACACCGCTCGCGGAGCGAGGGTTCAAGCCCAAGTGTGTCGCCTTCGATAGTTGGTTTAGTTCTTTAGCCAACTTTAAGTTGATTGCCAGCTATGGCTGGACTTGGCTGGCTCGACTCAAATGCAATCGCTTGGTTAATCCCGTGAACCCTGCCAATCGAATTATTAGTGACGTAGCCGAAAGCCGCCAGCGGGACGGTGGTTCCTCTCAAAGGCTATGGCTTGATCCGAGTATTCAAGATGGTTGCCCCAAACAGTGACATTGACGAATGGGCTACCAATGATTTAAAGATGAGTCCCTTAAAACGCCAGCAGTGGGCAGAGTTTGAGTGGTTGATCGAGGAATACCACCGTGGTCTCAAGCAATGCTGTGGGGTTGAAAAAGCCCAAGTGCGTTCTGCTGGCGCTCAACGCAATCACATCGGTGGGGCTTTTGACGGCTTGACAACCCCGTCAAAAGCCCCAGCGATGGCGAATTTACCGAACTTGAGCTAAAAAAAGATGAGTCAAAATTGTTAAGTAGCCCCACCAAGAAATAATGTTACCTCAGTTTTAGCAGATCCATCTAGAAAAACAACTCCAACCCGCAGAATACCTGACCCTAAAAATTCTGGTATATTTGTTACAGCTCTACAAACAAGTTAGTATTGAATTATTGGCTTCTGTCTGGCCTTATCAGATTCAGTTTGAAAGTCGCAGGCGCAGCCTACAAAGATTTCTCAAATCGGACTGCCTTGACTATTAGCGCTTGTGGTTCCCGATCCTTCGAGCAATATTGAAGGAAAAATTTAAAACTGGAGTTTAGACTAAAGAGTACGATCACCCTCAAGGAAAAGTGAGCTCGCCACAGCACAATCGAAGGGATGAGAGAACCAACAACAGGCAAAAAAATACCGGGTCAACTCTGCTTGAGTTGATCCGGATAGCGGAAGATAGAGAAGTCTCACAAACCCGATCGACCGCTATGAATAATGTTGTCACGATGGTTGCAAGAGTTTCGTCAAACCATCTACAACAATCTACGTAAAGGGCAAGATGCTACCTTTGAGTTAATGGATGCACTCTTGTTGACTAGAACAGCTCAAAGTTTAACCGACTTATCATTATCTTGTGTGTTTTGCCGTCACTGGCCAAGCGTTTACAAAGTATTACAAGACACTCGACCTGATCGACAACAATTAATGAAACTTTACATCCAACAATTCCCGCGCTCGGAACGAATTTTCCTCGCGGGCGACCATACGAGGAAAGTCGAGATCGTTGGCCAAAACACTGAAAGAACGTACCTACGAACATTCCCCATCACAACTGTCCGGGAGCCCGGTGACTGTAGGATACGGTTACAGTACATTGGCGTGGATACCTGAAGCACAAGGGAGTTGGGTCTTGCCACTGTTGCACGAGAGAATTACCAGTTGGGACAGTCCAATTTCTCAGGCTGTTCAACAATTATCGAATGTCAGTTCTTACTTGCCGTCAAGAGCGCTATCGTTGTGGGACAGCGAATACGGCTGTGCGCCGTTTGTCAATCAAACAGCAGAATAGTCGGTCGATAAACTGATGCGCCTGCGGTCGAATTTATGTTTTTGGGGACCACTGCCTGCTTATGGAGGGCGAGGTAGACCTAAAGTCCACAGCGAGCGATTCAAACTCAATGACTCTACAGCTTGGAGTTCTCCCGCACCACAAGTTGAGGTGGATGACCCAGATTTAGGTCAATTGCGAATACAGGTGTGGCACAATTTACATTTTCGCTTGTCCCCCTCTCATTAGATGTCGATTCTGTTGGTGAAACGACTAGCTGCTGATGGCTCTACCAGGATTGCGAAAGCCAATGTGATTGGCGTTTGTCGGGTTAAAAATGCCTGCTGTCACAGAAATTTGGCGACTCTATTTAGGGCTTGCCGAAAAATCCTAAAACCTTTACAGAAAAAGACTTTGACTGGTTTGAACGCTCTGCGTGTGCAAGCTTATGAGCTAAAATCTGTCCAAAGCCTAGTACAACATCACTTTCGTAATGTACCGAAAAGTTGACCCAACCCCAAACCCGCCATCCAACTTTGACTTGCCTTTTGAGGGGCAATTGTTAGAAGATAATCGTTGGGTAATCATGGCGAAACTAATTCCGTGGTCAGCATTTGAAGCAGAATATGCTCAACACTTTTCCGTAGATATGGGAGCTCCAGCGAAATCTTTTCGGATGGCATTGGGAGCATTAATTATTAAAGAAAGGTTAGGAACTAGCCTTCGCGAAACAATAGAACAAATCAGAGAAAACCCATACTTACAATACTTTATAGGCATGACCAGCTATAGCAGTCAAGCACCCTTCGACTCATCAATGTTGGTTCATTTTCGACAGAGAATAGGTGTCAACAAGGTCAATAAAATCAATGAAAAAATGGTCAAAGAGCAGACCGAAGCACCAGGCAAAGTAGTCGATAAAAATTCATCAGACATCAGCGAGCCGAAAAATCAAGGAAAATAAATATTAGACGCAACCTGCGCGCCAGCCGACATTAAATATCCTAACGACTTAGGAATATTGAATCAAGCCAGGGAACAAACCGAAAAAATCATAGATGCTTTGCACACTCAAATTCAGTCACCCGTAAAAAAAAAAACCAAGAACTTATCGAAACCTAGCGAGAAAAGAATACTTGACAGTAGCAAAGAAACGAAGACCCTCACAAAAAAAACGAAGAAAAGCGATTAAGGAACAACTTCAATATATCAAAATAAATTTAGCTCATATCGAGGCTATGGGTGAGCTAACGTGGCTGACTAAATATTATTATAAAATGCTATTAGTAGTCACAGAAGTCTACCGTCAACAGTTATGGATGTATGAAAATAAAACACATAGTATTGAGGACAGAATAGTAAGTTTAACACAACCACACATCCGCCCCATCGTCAGAGGGAAAGCTGGGAAATCCGTTGAGTTTGGGGCAAAGCTGTCAGCCAGTTGTCGTAACGGATACGTGTTTTTAGACCGAATTAGTTGGGATAATTTTAACGAGTCTGTAGACTTAAAAAAACAAGTAGAAGAATTTAAACGGTTCACGGGATTCTATCCTGAATCAATTCATGTAGATCGAATTTATCGAACCAGATCAAATCGAGCGTGGTGCAAAGAAAGAGGGATTAGAATGAGTGGCACCCCTCTAGGAAGACCCCCGACAAATATCAGCAAGTCAACGAAAAAACAGGCTCAGTCAGACGAGAGAATTCGTAACACGGTTGAGGGAAAATTTGGGAGTTGCGTAAAAGAAGATTTAGTCTTGGTAGAGTGATGGCTAAACTTTCTAATAATTCTGGTACAGCCATCGCCATAACTTTTCTGGTAATGAATCTTTCCTCCCTGCTACGGCAGGCTTTTTGGCTTTTTTTCTGTCTATTTCACAACAAAAACCTTTGCTTAGGTTTTCTGCCTTTAAAGATGAGAAATAATTATGTTTTGTCTAAAAAAAATGAGGATAATTTATATTTTTTAGATAATAGCAAATTCACTCATCTTTCTAAAGGCTGTTTTCAGCCTTTTTCAGCAAGCCCTACTTAAAAGAAGGGGTTGGGATTGGCAAGGGAGAAGGGACTTACAATCAAATTCCAACTGGTTCGGTAAACCCACTTTCTCTAAGTCAAACAGCCGGAGTCACAATCAAACCAAATGGGGAAAGAAATGGGTCAGACTATCCAAAAACAATATTGCCTCAACAAAAAACAAATCCTGCTTTTCCCACCCCAACCTCAACATTCAACTTGCACGATTTCCTCATCAGCCCTAACTGTCAAGTATTTATCTTAGACCGAGAGGGACGCTCTGTTGCTTGGAACGAGGTAACTGAAACAAAACCGTCTGTTTCTGCTGACCGCCATCCGCGAGGATGCGCCCGAGCTCTGCAACAACAAGTAATCCAGCTTTCCACAGAATATTTGCTCGAACATTTTGGCAGCCTCGCTGCTATTAACATCAGCCAAAATCTTAACTTTACTGCCCGCAACTCACTATACTTGCTGCAAGTCAGACCTTTTAAAAACTCGAAAGGCTTAAATTGGCTGATTGTGGCAGTTGTACGCGAAACCGACTTCACCCAAAAAGTTCAGGCCAACACCCGCAACACTATTTTGCTCGTGCTACTGGCTTTGGTTCTTTCTATCTGCCTTTTGCTGTCCATTTCCCTAAGAATAGAACAGCGGTTGCAGCGGTTAAGTTCGGCGACAGAGGCGATAGCTGGTGGCGACTTCGACTCAACAGTTTCAGGTAGTGGCGTTGCCGAAGTCGAAGCCCTAGCTTGTGCTTTCGAGGGCATGAATTCCCAGTTAAAAGCATCTCGCAAGCGGTTAGAAGAATATTCTGGCGATTTAAAACGGCAAGTTGCACAGAAAACAAAGGAACTAAAACAAGCTAAAATTGCCGCCGTTCGTGCCAATCGCGCTAAAAGTACCTTTCTGGCGAACATGAGCCACGAATTGAGAACGCCTCTCAATGCTATTATCGGCTTTGCCCACCTTCTTGTCCGCTCCAAACAAACTGCCCCGGAACAGCAGCCGAGTTTAAATATTATCAATCGCAACGGCGAGCATTTGTTGAAACTAATCAACGATATTTTGTCGCTGTCCAAAATTGAAGCTTGTCAAATCACCCTCGAAGAAACTGCTGTTGACTTGTACAGTTTGCTCTCGGACTTAAAACTTTTATTTCAGCTCAAAACTCAGTCGTCGGGCTTGCAAATTGTTTTTGAACGCAGTTCTGATGTGCCGCAATACATCCGAACTGATGAAAGCAAGCTGCGTCAAGTTTTGATTAATTTATTGGGGAATGCTGTTAAATTTACGAAAGTGGGTAGGGTAAAGCGGACAGTAAAATACCTCCATTTATTGGCTAAAAAACCGCTATCCAAATTCTTTATCCAGTTTTCTGTGAAGGATACAGGCCCCGGCATTGCGCCTGACGAGCTTAGCAGTTTGTTCAAGCCGTTGGTGCAAAAAACAACTGGCAAAAAATCACAAACGGGAACGGGCTTGGGATTGCCCATCAGCCGCTCTTTCGTCAAGCTGATGGGTGGCGATATCAAGGTCAAAAGTTCTGTGGGGAAAGGAACGGTTTTCAGTTTTTACATTAAAGTGAGTCGTGCAACACAGAGCGAAGTCCGTGACATCCAGCCTCAAAAACAAGTGAGTGGACTGGCACCCAACCAACAAATGTATCGCATTCTGGTAGCGGACGATGAGTCGGCAAATCGGTTGCTGCTAACTCAGATATTGAAGTCGGCTGGCTTTCTTCTGTGGTTCGCGGATAGCGGAACTGAGGCTGTTAACTTGTGGCGAAAGTACAAACCGCATTTAATTTGGATGGATTTGAAAATGCCGCTTTTAGACGCCTTTCAAGCTGCTCGAAAAATTCGTTCTCTGCCTGACGGTTCTAACACTAAGATTATTGCTTTGAGCGCTAATGCGTTTGTTGAAACCAAGAAACTCGCTTTGTCGAACGGCTTCGATGACTTTGTTGCCAAACCGTTCCGAGAGGCAGTAATTTTTGAGAAGATGGCGCTTCATTTGGGAGTTCGCTATATCTATGAAGAGGAGTCACCGAGGAAGTCCGAACAGGATGAGCCTGCCCAGCAACTGACTCCTGAGTCGCTGGCTCGGTTGCCGAGGGAGTTGATTGAGAAGCTTTACAAAGCAGCCGCTTGTGAAGACGACCAAGCGGTAAGGCTGTTGATGGAGCGAATGGAGCTGTCACATCAGCAAATTGCTGCGGCTCTGACCAAGTTAGTTGATAATATGAGCTTGGATATTATCAGCGATTTGACTCTGAAGTGCATTTCGACCGATTGTACGATCGCCCAATCACAAGACAATTCTCAAAGTTAACTCCCTGTTTAGAAACCGTACCTCAGATATCGATATATGAAGTTGGTTGGTTCACGATCGCGCGTATTATCAGAGTAGCGCGCCACCCAGTCTTTTCGTTCGAGTCCATTCAAAATCCCGGTGATAGTTGTACAGTTGACGACAGATCGAAGGTTTGAATAGCGATCCACTGACCAGCACGTTATAGTCAATAACGAATCCGATCTCACTCATTGAGAATAGACTTTGACATACTCCCCGCTCGCTCAGAGACGGGGATTCTAAGCTCAGATAGCAATTGCGAAGCCTGTCTAACATCGCCTAACGCGCGCGGTCGATGCCCCAACCGCACAAATATTTTTAGCTGCGTTTTCATCCCATCCGTTCACCGATTGGCAGAACGGACAACGCTATTGACGAAGTGACAAATCCAACTCTTTCAAGACGTGCCCACAAGTCGAGCAGGTTTTAAAACTTGGATACCATTGATCGATGAAAACGACTTCTTTCCCTTTCCAGGTTGCGACCCATTCGAGGATCTTCAGGAATTCTCCGAACGCCAAATCCGATATCTTGCGACCCCATAAACGCTGTATTCGTTTCAGATTCAACGTTTCAAAGCAAAGCACATCAAACTGATTCGTTAGGTCGTGTGCGAGTTTCCAGAACCAATCAGAGTGGCGATTCACTACGTTTTCATGCTTGCGAACCAGGTTCAATCTGGTGCGTTCCCGGTTTGCAGAACCTTTACGCTTTTTGGAATGCTGGCGATTGGCTTTCTTGATGGCATTAAGCGATTGTTGGAGAAATTGCGGCGATTCAATCTGAGTTCCATCAGAACAAGTGAGAAACATCTTTAAGCCGAAATCAAATGAGCGCGATTCTACTCGTCTCGAATTTGGTTTGCGGCTCATCAACGCAGTCTACAATGATGACCATGAATAGCTCTCCCAAGGTCGTGCGCTTAATCGTCAAGGTTTTGACAGTGTCCTCAAGGGTTCTAGAGTTCCAATACTGATAAACACGATTCCGAATCTTAATCCGGTTGCCACGAAAGAATTTGTAGCCCGCTTGTTTCAGGGTAAACGATTTGTATCGTCTAATCTTCTTGAAGTTGGGCGGTCTGACTCCTTTCTTGTGATGTTTGAAAAACAGTTGGTAGGCTTTCTCGATCCGCTGACAGATATCCTGCACCGCTTGAGAACCAACCGATTGCCAGAACGCTTTACGCTTTCTCAGCTGGGCAATATGAGACTGAAGTTTGCTGTAATTCAAGTGCTTACCCCACATCCGGTAGTACCTTTTGTGGAGCGCAATGCAATGGTTATAGATCGCCCCAGCAGCATTAATTGACCGCTTGAGATGCTTATTCCGCTTGCTTTGATATAGCTGGAACTTTAATGTCTTCATGCTATATCAAAGCAATATTTCCGTACATAATCATGAAGAAACGATGAGATTTTAGACTAACCGAAGAGGAGCTAGACAAACTAGAGTCTTACTGCTAAGCAACCAGAAGATCTAAATCCGACGTGCTTCGGGAACTCATTAGAAATCTAAAGACAAAAAAGCCGTCCTAGAAGGACGGCTTTAGACCCATTTTCTCGGTAAAGACGCAGACTTGAAAAATCCAGCTTTAGCTGTTGGATGATATCGAAGAAGTTTTCTAGAATATTAATCAGATCGCAACCCGATCCTTCCCTAAGAATTTGCAGGGTAGTATTGACTGTTTCATCGAAGTTTTCCAAAATTAGTGAGGCGTTGAGAGCTTTTGCCGTAGCATCTTTGGGGCGAGCGCGATTCTCCAATAAACGGTTTTGCACTTCTTGTTCGGCGACTCGTTCTTTTTAGACACTCCCGGATTGCTGCTTGGGTACGATCGCGTTCAATGGCACTACCAATACAAACAGTCGCCGTTTTCACGCATCGCCAGTTCAGCCAAACCTTGATGCTTTGCTTTCCGGCAGTCGTCAAAAGCCACCATCCCCCAAAATTGACCTTCGACAAAAATAGGAACAGCGTGTAAAGCTTTCAAACCAATTGCTGCTTCCCCACTGCGAAGCGGTTCTGGCATCTGCTAGCATGTCTTCTCAGAAAGTTGGATCGCGATCGTTTAGCTCAGATATTGATATATGAAGTTTGATTGTATTTCGGTAGATTGTACGATTACCATCCCACGATGGTTTTCAAAGTTAACTCGGCGGTTGTAACGTAGCTCAGATATTGATCTATGAAGTTCGGTTACAATCGAGCGATCGAACAAACATCCTTTTAAACTGTCTTGTCTGGTACTAAACTTGACGACATTCTGCTCGACCGACTAAATATTAACTTGCTGTTTCAACGTAGGGTCCAACGGTGGTTTACCGTGATGCTCTCATATATCGATATCTGATGCAGACTCTCGATATATCATACTTAAATCATCTACTTAATTCACAACCATGCAAATTCGACTAGCAGTCATCAGCAATGCTGGCGGCACTGGCAAAACCACACTTTCAGTTCACCTCGCCTACGAACTGGGGTTAAGGGGTTTGAAAGTAGCCATTATGGATCTCGACCCCCAAGGCTCCCTGACCCTTTTTTGCGGTCTAAATCCGCCAGAGCCAGAACACACACTGTCCGCTATAATGCGACAAAGCTTCAATGGCTCTTGGCCTCTTACTCAAGGCTGGAGTCCCTACACCAATAATGTAACCGTTTGTCAAGGCGGAATGACGCTGACACAAACAGCAGACGAGTTAGTTCTGCACAAGCGTGGCGCTTATCTTCTAGGCGATTGCCTGAGCGACTATCCAATGGATCACGACCTAATTATCTTCGACTGCCCCGCTACCCTCGGCCCCTTGCCCTTGATGGCACTAACTGCTTGCACTCATATAATAGTGCCCGTACAGCTCGAACCAAAATCAATTCAAGGAGCAGCTCACCTGCTGGAGTGGTACTACCACCATTGCAAACAATTACGCCTCAAGCCGCAACCAGAAATCTTAGGGTTTGTACCCAACCAATACGATACTAAACGAGCCGTCCACCGACAACTTTTAGAGTCCTTGCCAGCCCAGCTAGAGCAGATGAATATCCGCGTTTTTCCACCTATTCGGGACAGTGCAGAATTTGTCAATGCCAGCGGTCAAGGGTTGCCATTACACCTTTATCGCCCGCTTCACCCAGCTTTAGGCGACTTCAAAGAAATTGTTAAGCACCTGGCTACTTTAATGGGAAATGGAGTTGCTCCGGCTATTACCAAAAAAGGAAAAAAAAAGAAATAGTGTTTGATTCACAGTCACAACTTGCGCCGGCGAAAACGAATCCTTCGTTTTTGGCTTATAGCCATGAACTGACTTCTTCCAATCCCCAATTTAAAATCTAAAATCGCTATGGCCACCCGTAAAGCTCCCGACTTGGGAAATTATTTTTCATCCGCCAAGCAGTCAATGCACCTCTCTGAAGCTGAATCCGAGATTCAGGAACTCAAAGCAGAAATTGAAGAACTGCGAAAATCTGGTTCAACGGAATTGGAATCTCAATTGACTGCACTGCGAGAACAACTAGAATCCGCCAGCGGTATCCTCTCCATTTCACTAGACCAAATTCAGCCTAATCCTGAACAACCCAGACAGACATTTTTGCCGGAAAGTATCGAGTCCATGTCCCGCTCCCTCGCTAGTGACGGACAACTGCAACCCATTATCTTGATTCAACGGGGAGAACTCGTGATATTCGACGGAGAGCGACGCTGGCGCAGCGCTAAAACTATGGGCTGGCAAACTTTGCAAGCTGTCATCATTCCAGAGCCTGCATCTTTGCACCGCAAAGCGCTGTTGACCTCCCTGCACCGTGAAGACCTCAATCCTCTCGACAAGGCGGAGGCTATTGTGCGGGAGTTGGCCAGCAATACGGGTTTGGAAGCTGTAACTATCCCTCGCACTCTCTCTACAGCCGTGCGACGGTTGAACGCGCAAAAGCGCATGAACTCAGTTTCTGAGTTGGTGATGGCGATGCCTGACAAGCAGCAGCAGGGTTTAACCGTTTTAGGTTTAGATGAAAAAGAGCTGGCGGTGTTCGGGAGATTGTTGGATTTGCAGCTCAATCCGGCTTCCATCGATGCCAACATTTTCCCAATGCTGTCTTTAGCTGCTGACCTTAAGACTGCTATTAGGAAATTAGGACTTAAAGGGGTTCATGCAACGGCTCTTTCTAAACTCTCTGCTAAAAATTTGGGATTGTCTGAGTCCGAGGCGCAGTCCATTAGAGTTAACGCAACTACCCAAGTTATCGCCGAGAAATTGTCGGTGGCTCAAACTCGTAAATTGGTGCAGGAAATTATCAGTTCTACTCTCGCTAATTCCCCAGGGGCAGTCCGCCAATTCAAGCAGGTCAAGCTAGCAACTGGGAACTTGAAAAAGCTGTCGCCAGAAATGTTGGAGCAAGCTGAAGTTGACCAACTGGTGGAATTGCAGGACGTTTTGCGCCAAAAGCTCGCGTTCATTGAGGCGGTATTGAAACAAAATGCTCACGGATGATAGGAAACTATCACGTTCGGTTCTGAAGCGTAGTCGGGTGGGCGACCACCCAGCTATAGTTAACGGAGTATCAAAGAGAAAGTGTAGCGCTGCTTGTAAAAATCTACGCACATAAGGACAATAGTCAGTAAATATGGGCAGATGAAACAATTCGGTTTATGTTTTGCTTAGAGAATCCATTTGATATATTTTAGTGATCGACTGCTAAGAAATATCAACTGCTAAGAGATATCAACTGCTAAGAGATATCAAATGGATTCTCTACTGAGTTTTTTCCTTGTTGGTGCAAAGATTCGGCTTCTTCACGAAGTTGGGTAAGCGCTTCTTCGGATAAGTTTTCAAGCATTGAATTTAGCGGCTTTTTATTACCATTTTCGGGGCGCCTGGTGGCGAGAGATTGTGTCGGCATCAAGCGAGGATTCGCGCTGTAAAAAATTTTCAAATAGCTGAAAAAATGTATCAAGCGCTTGGGATTTATCTTCTGAAGAAAAAACGATAATTCGCCCCCAAGACCGGGTAGATTGCTGGTTAAATTGCTTTTCTATCCAGTCTTGAAATTCGGCAAATTCTTGTTCCTATTCAGTAACAGGAATTCCGAGTTGGCGACAGGCACAAGTGTAACCATCTAAAAAAGCTTGCAGACTAAAGATACAACGCTTGCCAAGATAAAGGGCGGGTCTAGTTTTGATTTTATCTAAAAGCTGATAAAATTTGTTGCCTGCTGTAATTGGGGGTGTAGCTTGAGGATCTTTCCAGCCATATTCTTTGAGGGAGGGGGGTTCTGAGGGTTTTTCTCCTTGGTTAAATTCTGCAAGGAGTTCAAAAAAGTAATTGAAAGCTTCTCGATCGTTGATGCAGAAAAGTTGAATGATTTTTGCCCAAGAATTAACGGTTTTGGCTTTTAATTTTTTCTGAATCCAAGAGTGAAAGTTTCGATAAAACTCCTGTTCTTCTGAAGTGATTGTGATGCATAAATCTCGCTTTGCTATTTTGTAGCCATTTAAAAATACGAACAGGTGAGACAGGGAAGTTTGGCCTAAATATTGGGTGTGGTTGTTTTTGATTAGTGCTATAATTTCATATAGTTGACTCATTTAATTGACCTTCGTTTTGTTGGTTAAAATTTGCACTATCAAATGCTGTAATATTGCTCTCATCGCTGTGGATAACAATCGAGAACTCGGTATTGATATTGAACGCATTCGTAAAAATTTTCCCTACCAACAGATAGCCGAAAGTTTTTTTCGCCTTTTGAAAACGCCGTATTGCGCTCGCTCCCCGAACATCAACAACTGAGAGCTTTTTTAACCTGCTGGACTCGCAAAGAAGCCTGCATCAAAGCGGTAGGTAAAGGTTTTTCAATTCCTTTGGATGGATTTGATGTCGCGATCGCGCCGGGAGAACCAGCAGCACTGTTAAACTTTCTTGAAAATCCAAAAGAAGTTTCCCGATGGTCTTTGATTGAGTTAGTCCCCGGTTTAGATATGGTAGCAACTCTTGCCGTTGAGGGCGATCGCTGCCAACTTCTCTCCTGGCAGTGGCAATACTCCTGCTATGTGTAGCGATGTTTGGAATTTATTCAAGTTAATATTTTTGCAAAATCGGGATGCTCCCCTGTAGACAATCTAAAAATTGAGGATTTCGCGTTTAAAGTCGCCCCGATGGAAATCGATTTAGTTTCCTGGAAAGAAGCAGTTTTGAGCCGTCATTTCAGTTTTGTTCGGAATAAAGAAATATCGGGATTCGGGATACATGACCCGGAAGGGAGTGAGCTGGGCAAAAACGTTCTGTATGGGATTGATTGCACCTCGATCGCACTTTTGCCGCCAAGCTTCCTGTAGGAAATACTCAGCTGGATATTGATGCTTTGTCGGTTAGTATAACACAGCATTGTCAGCGGATGATAGAAGAGTTAGGCTGTCCTTAATTTGGCATCTGATTCGATAGTTTGCAGCCACACGCTCGAATTTAGAAATAGATAAAAATTTTTCATCTTCGATCATTTTGTTGTCGCGCCGCGCGAAGAGTTTGGGGAAATACGCCTACTAAAAGGGCCAAAGCTTCATCGGGAATTTGTGCCACCGTTTCCGAATCCAAATAGTGTTCAAACTGAGTTAAAATCATGTGCGCGCGTTCCAAAGCAGCAGGCTGGGCCGTTAACTGTTCCGTTAACCGCACCCACTGCCGCCGAATTCCCAAAGCTTTCTGTCTTTCTTCGGGAGATTGAGGGTCAACCAAACAAAAATCGCCCACGGGAATCGCCTGCCGAGAGTCAACATCAAAACCACCCCCAACGGCAGCCCCTGGTCCGGCAAAGTCCGCGTGGAAGCGTTTAATCAAAATTAGACCGTTTCGGCGACGGCTATCTACCATCAACAGCTTGCCGCTGTTGATTTCTGCGAGAATGTCAGAGGAGTGGGGGTGTTCTGTCAAATCTGTGCCAAGGTTTCAATGTCGCAAGTCCGGGTCAGCAGAAAAGCCGGCGCGGATAATATCGCTAGGGGTGAAGTACCCCAATTTGCTTCGCTGAAGTTGGGGCTTCCAACATCAACTCAATTCAAGGACGGTCTTATTCGTCTTTGGATCTTCCCGTTTCATCCGCCGATGCTTCTACACAGCCGTCTGTGTTTTGGTCTTACTGGGCGTCCACAGGCAGACCCTCGGCTTCCCCAAGAGTTATTTCTTTGTTTGTTTGGCTGCCTTATGTTTGGACTTATCTTTCTACCAGTGACACAGAGGGCTATCTCAGAGTGAGATCGAGAGCGAATCCCATGCACACTTCTGAAAAACTATCAAGCTTTACTATAGAAAACGCCATGCAAGATAGCAGCAAAAGTAGTATACAACATTACAATAGAACAAAACAATATTGCTTCGCTTTTCTTTATTGGTCAAAATTCATCCCTACCTTTGAGAAGGATGGGAAATTCTTTTGACACTCAGTTAAAATCAAAGCTGGATGAAGGATCGACTTGGCGATCCGCCCACTGCCGATCGAGATTATTCATGTGAAATACCTAACACGAACCTTGCGGTGAGCGTGTAGGCTTCGTGTCTCATTTGCCGTTGCTCTGTTAGGTATCCCATTACTGGGTATTCGTCACCTAAGACGATCCGAGTCTGACACAGCATCTCTAGCTTTTGGGCCTTTATCCCTTCGTAGGGAACCCAGGCATTCGCCCTGTTTCCCAAGGCAAAAAACTATTTTCGTATGACAAACTTGGTTTATATTTTACGGTAGAGCGTTACCTTGCTTTCCCAGCGGTCTGTCTTTTTCCCCTTTCTCTCGCAGTTATCCAAGGTCAAGCATATTACTGCTACTGTGACCTGTTGTTTGCAGTCGAGTGGGCGGGTCGCAACCATTTATATCTTACACTATTAGACAACAAGAGCGGGAAACTTTCGATTATTTCTTAGACCTTGCGAAAGCTTATATCCCAACGCTGAAGTGAGTACAATTACAGCGTGGGACTTACGCCAATTGAGTTAAAGTTATAAATTAATACTGTCACAAGGTGGTAGCGTGAGCGCGGTCGAATATCAAATGCAGGTACAACAAGCAGTAGACACCCTGAAAGCGGATCTCCCGACGCTTTTTGAAAAAGACATCTCCTACGAGATATACACAAAAGGTGTCTATTTTCAAGATCCTGTTAACAAATTTAAAGGAAAAATCAACTATCGCATTATTTTTTGGACTTTGCGATTTCACGGGCAGCTATTCTTTAGCGAGATTCACTTCGACCTGCACGGCGTAAGTCCGACAGCCCCTGATACTATTGTGGCAAATTGGACTGTTCGTGGCACCCTGCGGGTTCCCTGGAAAGCTCGGATTTTTTTTAACGGCTACTCTACTTATAAACTGGATAAAGACGGTTTAATTTACGAACATATCGACACCTGGGACAGAGCTCCCGGAGAGATTTTAAAGCAGTTTTTCCGCAAGGGAGAGAATGCGAACCAAGGATAAGCCAAAAAGGTCGATCGCGCCGGGCCATCTGGGCCGGCAACCCAATTAACTTAAAAGGCTTACAATAATCATCATCCCTCCGATCCATTTTCTGCTAGGTGTAAATTGCTAAAATGATTGTCGCCTCTGATTTATTTTCTGCTACTTGCACTCCTGAAAAACATCATGGCTGATATTGTCGAGACTGCCACCAATGCCGGCTCTTTCAAAACACTCGTGACTGTTATTGAAGCGGCTGGCTTGTTAGATTTGTTGCAAAGTCCGGGTCCCTACACCGTCTTAGCACCAACTGACGAGGCATTTGCCAAAATTCCTGCGAACACTATTGCCTCTTGGCTGGAAGACATACCCAAACTCAAGAAAATTCTCACCTATCACATTTTGTTTGGCGAGGTACTAACGGAGAACTTGCTTGAGTTAAGTTCTGCTGAAACAGTGGAAGGTTCTGTGGTGGGAATTGATACTTCAGACGGCATTAAAGTGAATGATGCTAAAGTTCTCACTCCCAATATTCTTGCCGACAATGGCGTCATTCATATCATTGATGCGGTGCTAATACCAGCATTGGTTGCAGCATAAGAAAAATTGTGTTTTCGCCGATCGCTCTCGGCTGCGCCAGGCCCACCTTACGCCTATAATAAATTTAGGATGCGCGGGGAAAATCACCGCTAAATGTCGGGTGCGCACCTTACGCTTATAAAGGTCGGGTGCGCACCTTACGCCGATAAATGTAGGTGTACCCGGAGCACATTACCCTACATTTTAAACTAATTATCCGAACCTAAAATCAACCCCGATCGCCCCGGCAGCCTCAATTCTAAATGCCGAGTTTCCCCGTCACCTTTCCAAACAAACTCGCCTTTTCCATACAGCAATTTATCGTGAGAAGATTTCAAATTAGCTGGCTCAAAGCTAATATTAGCTGGTTCTGTCGAGACATTGACAGCAACAACTATTTCCTCATGCCCCAAAATTCGGGCAAAAACGTAAACCGTTCCCTCAGCATACAGAATGTGGTAAGCTCCAGTGCGGAGAGCAGCGTATTTGTGCCGCAAAGCTATCAACTGCTTGTGATAATCTAAAACATCAAGTTCCCAGTGAGCCTCTAAGGGAAAACCGCGGCGGGAATCGGGGTCTAGAGCACCGGGCAAACCAACTTCATCGCCGTAGTAAATGCTGGGAGCTCCAGGAAAAGTTAACAGCAGCAAAGTTGCAAGTTCCACGCTAGCTTTATCGCCTCCAGCAATTGTTAACAACCTGGCGGTATCGTGACTGGCCAACAAATTTAGTTGAGTTAACTGTATCGGCCAAGGATACAGTTCCAAAACCTGCTGAATTTTGTCGCCGTACTCTTTAGCAAAAAGCGCCGGATAGGGATGGTAAGAACGGCCTTCAAGTTGAGCTAAATCTACCCTGTCGCCCGCTGCAAAAGCAATTGTCGGCGCAGCAAACAGATAATTCATTACCCCGTCAAATTGAGTACCGTCGAGCCATTCTCTCGCATCCTCCCAGACTTCGCCGACAATGTAAGCTTCGGGATTAATTGCTTTAACTCGTTCTCGAAATTCCTGCCAAAATCCCGGGCTTTTAATTTCAAAAGGAACGTCCAGCCGCCAGCCATCGATGCCGAATTTAATCCAATATTCGGCGATTTCCATGATGTATTCTCGCACTTCTGGATTGTCGTGATTGAATACGGGAAGGGCTCGATTCCCGTCCCAACCAGCATAGTTAGCAGGAAAATTGCCGTCGTAGGCAGATAGGGGCCAGCCTTCAATTTTAAACCAATCCAACCAAGGAGAATGCGGGCCGTTTTCGAGGATGTCGTGAAAGAAGAAAAAGCCGCGGCTGGCGTGGTTGAATACGCCGTCGAGAACGATTTTGATGTTGCGGTCGTGGGCGGCGTCTAGAAGGTCTTTAAAAGCTGGATTGCCGCCCAACATCG
This sequence comes from Microcoleus sp. AR_TQ3_B6, assembly GCF_036702785.1. Classification (NCBI taxonomy): domain Bacteria; kingdom Bacillati; phylum Cyanobacteriota; class Cyanophyceae; order Oscillatoriales; family Microcoleaceae; genus Microcoleus; species Microcoleus sp. AR_TQ3_B6. Next base: position 30,171 of record NZ_JAUBVJ010000079.1, read on the forward strand.
GATCGACTTGATAGTAGTCGTGGGTATGGTAGCGGTGATTGCTGGCCGACTGAAATATGGGGGTGAAGTAAATTGCGTTAATGCCTAAGTCTTGCAAGTAATCTAGTTGTTCCATAACGCCCCACAAGTCCCCGCCTTTGTAGCCTTGCAGGGTGGGGATTTCGTGCCATTCTTCCCACTTGAAGTTTTGCAGCAGGCGTTTGCGGGGCTGTTTGCTTTTGGCGAAGCGATCGGGGAATATTTGGTAGAATACGGCGTGTTTAACCCAGTCCGGCGTTTGAATTTGCATACACTTTTTCTTGCTTTTAGCGCTTAGGCTACAGTAGCAGAGGTGTGTAGGGGATCTAGCTTTTGGTAGAGAAGAGACATTTTACCCAATGCTGTCGATCGACCAATTGTAAAATATTACACATTTGTACTCAATCTAATAGGACTAAGGCTCACTGTCACAGGGCGATCGACTTGTAGGGTGCCCCGGACTCGGTTATTGAACGATTATCGAAGATCTAGGGTAGTAGAGCACCTTACTATATATGGCAGTTGCGTCCAGGACTGTCTCAGAGTGGAAACTGACTCTACCTAAAAATTTATCGTCCTGACGGGCGGCGCTTCCTGACAAGCGAATTTCAAAGGTGGTACCCGCCACGTGATTTATCCGTGGAATCAATCCCTTTTCGAAAATCCTCAAGAAAGAGCATTTATTCGTGGGGTCAATCTAAAATCTCAAATCTAAAATCTAAAATCTAAAATCGATTGACTGCTGTGGAGTCGGACAAACTCAGATAACAGGAACGCCAGCAAAAAGAACCCGATCGAACTCAAGTAGAACCAAAGGGCGAGGAACGGCCCAAACAGAGCGTCAGCGGGCGCGGCGGTGCGATCGACCAGCCTGGAAAAAGAACAACAGCCCCACCATCCTAGATGAAGAAATTGCCAGAAGCGGGAATTTACCCAAAAAACTTGTAATTAACAGCGCCAACCCCGAACCTTATTCTTTTGTTAAACTGCCCTTATTTATTGAGGGGTATTTTAACTCACAACTCACAACTTTTTCAAATATCCATTATGTATTGATGAGTATTTTAACTCACAACTCACAACTCCTAACAAGAGTCCCGGACTTACTCCAACTCTCATCAACCGGGTTTTTTAACTCTTATTCAGGGTGGGAAGAAGTATTTGGATTAAACAACCCGGTTTCTGGGTAAGCGACTCAACTCATACCTCAAAACTCAAAACTTCCTTGCTCCCCCCCCTTGTCAAGAAGCCCTCACCATCCGACACTGTACTTGGAGAGTTAATCGACCCTAGGGAGAAAGTTCCTTGAAAAAAGTCTTAGCCATCATCCTCGGTGGCGGTGTAGGCACCCGCCTTTACCCCCTAACCAAACTGCGAGCCAAACCCGCAGTTCCCCTCGCAGGCAAATATCGCCTCATCGATATTCCTGTCAGCAACTGCATCAACTCCGGAATAGTCAAAATCTACGTCCTCACGCAATTCAACTCGGCATCCCTCAACCGCCACATCGCTCGCACCTACCAGTTTTCCGGCTTCACCGAGGGATTTGCCGAGGTGCTCGCTGCCCAGCAAACTCAGGAAAACCCCAACTGGTTTCAAGGGACAGCCGACGCAGTTCGCCAATATCTCTGGCTGCTAGAAGAGTGGGACGTTGACGAATACTTGATTCTTTCGGGGGATCACCTCTACCGCATGGACTACCAGAAGTTTGTGCACAGACACCGCGAAACCAACGCCGATATCACCCTCTCAGTTTTGCCTATGGACGAGAAGCGGGCCTCGGATTTTGGTTTGACGAAAATCGACGACAACGGCCGCATTATTTCATTCAGCGAAAAGCCAAAAGGCGATGCGCTCAAACAAATGCAGGTGGATACTACTAAACTGGGACTGACACCGCAGCAGGCTCAGGAAAGTCCTTACATTGCTTCGATGGGGATTTACGTCTTCAAAAAAGAAGTTCTGATTAAACTCCTGAAGGAATCTCCAAACCAAACTGATTTTGGTAAAGAGATTATTCCGAATAATGCAAAAAACCACAACGTTCAAGCTTATTTGTTTGACGATTACTGGGAAGATATCGGAACCATTGAGGCTTTTTACGATGCTAACTTGGCTCTGACAAAACAGCCTAAGCCACCTTTCAGTTTCTACGATGAAAATGCGCCGATTTACACTCGCCCCCGTTTCTTGCCGCCGACTAAGCTTTTAAATACTCAAGTGACTGAATCGATTATTGCTGAAGGCTGCATTCTCAAAGAGTGCCGGATCGACCATTCTGTGCTGGGAGTTCGATCGCGCATTGAAGCTGGATGTACGATTCAAGACACTCTGGTCATGGGTGCTGACTTCTACGAACCCGACGCCGAACGGCATTCGAGTTTGGACAGCGGCGGCGTCGCCCTCGGTATCGGTGCAGATACTACAATTCGCCGTGCCATTGTGGATAAAAATGCCCGCATCGGCCGCAATGTTCAATTAATTAATAAAGACCGAGTGGAAGAAGCCAACCGCGAAAACCAAGGTTTTTACATCCGCAGCGGCATTATCGTAGTCCTGAAAAATGCCACGATTCCTGATGGAACTATCATTTAGTTATTAGTCATTAGTCATTAGTCGTCAGTCATTAGTTTTTTAAGTTAAAATCGGTTACCTGCTTTTCAAGTGAGTGATGATAAATAACTAAATTAGTGACCGATCACCAATGACCGATGACTGATGACTGATGACGAAATAAATTCTTTTTTTCGAGTTCATTATTAAGGGCAACCGCTGATGCGAGGTTGTCGAAATACTTCGTTTTATTAAAAACATTGCGCATTAATAAGGGCACCGCGCATTAATAAGGGATAGTCTCTGTTAGGGTCTGCGGTGATACAGATATGTTCGATCGCCTGCGTCTGGCGAATAGCTTCTGATTCTTGTATTTGCGATCGTAGCACGACTGACAAATGCGCTGCCCGTTTCTGAGTACAACAAAACTCTCGGAACTATCCTTCCAATCGTCGCAGCAGCCGCAAGGCCAACTTAGCAAATAATTCATAATGTTAGCACTCTCGTAGCGTTAAAAGCTTATCGCTCTACTATCCTATCTTAATTTTTTTAAAAGTGTGTGTTCTAGTTAACAGACACCAGAGAGATTAGCTTATATTAGTTGGACTTAAATATATTATGATACTGAAAAAATAAGATTATATAGCACCGCTCAGATGTGAGGGGAAAATATCTCGAAAGGTGGTGGAATAACTGCAGGCTTTAAGGTAGAAGTTGGCAAGAATTCAGGCAGCAGATTCGACCAGAGTTGCTGATGAGAACTTTCTAGGATTTGCATTGGGTGAAAAGCTCAGATCGAGAAGTTCGATCGCACCGCACACCGCAAACAAAGAGCAAAAAAAGCTCGATCGTCCGCGCCAGTCAACCCGGATTTGGCTCGCTACAGCAACAGCAGCAGGTTTCCCCGGCTCGCCTCAACCGGGCTGCCACCTAAAGCTCTCGCCGCCTCGGACAAGCCTTCGGGCGCACAACTCCTCAAAACTAATCGCGGCAAGAGTTTCACCGTCTAAAAACTCAAAGGTATAGCAACGGCGCTGACGGGTGAGGACGTTCTTAATTGATATGAAACCATTGTTTTTCTTGTCGAAGGCCAAAAGCATAAGAAAGCCGCCTGCTCCGGCGGCCTTGGGCACAAGAGAGCCGAATGCTATAAAATCTCAAACAGCAGCGGAGTGCGGGAATTGCGATCGTCGAGCAAGCAACAACCGAACTCGATCGAGTCCAAACCTTTGATAACCTATAATTTGAATCAGATGCTGCAGGCACTTTTGCCCTGGCATCAAGCTAATTCGCTATCCTGCTAATTTGGGATTTATTCTTTCTAACAACTAACAACTAACAACTAATAAAGAGGGGATTGCTTAATGGCTGCAACAGATTTTAAAGACTATTACGCTATTTTGGGACTCAACAAAACTGCCAGCTCTGACGAAATTAAAAAAACTTTTCGCAAACTAGCCCGGAAATATCACCCGGACATGAACCCCGGCAACAAAGAAGCCGAAGCTCGTTTTAAAGAAGTAAACGAAGCTTACGAAGTGCTCTCAGACCCAGAAAAACGGAAAAAATACGACCAATACGGTCAATACTGGAAGCAAGCTGCCACAACTCCAGGTGGATGGCCGGGCGGGGGCGCTACGAATGTAGACTTTGGCGGGGTTGATTTCAGCGAGTACGGCAGTTTTGACGAATTTATCAATGCCTTGCTAGGCCGCGCAGGTAGCAGTGCCGGTAGTGGGCGCAACGGTAAGTGGAATTACAGCAGCTACCGCACCAGCAGCGGCGGGCCCACCGGTTTTGGCGGATTTGAAGATTTCGCGGGGTACGAAAACCGCAGCGCCGGAAGCTCTCTCGACACCGAAGTGACGGTTTCCCTGACTCTGGGGGAAGCGTTTCGGGGAACTTCCAAGCGAGTCGCCACGGGCGAAGTTTCGATTCCTGCAGGAGTGAAAACCGGCAGCAAAATTCGGGTAAAAGGCAAAGGTCAAGTTGACCCGTACACGAAGCAGCAGGGAGATTTGTACCTAAAATTAGAAGTTTTGCCTCACTCTTTCTTCCAGTTTGAGGGAGAGAATTTGGTCTGCGAAGTGCCGATAACTCCCGACGAAGCGGTGTTGGGAGCTTCAATGGAAGTGCCGGCGCCTGAAGGTACGATCACTGTGAAAGTTCCAGCCGGGATTCGTTCGGGTCAGTCTTTGCGGTTGCGGGGCAAAGGATGGCCGAAACCGAAGAAAAACGAGCGGACTGATTTGTTGGTAAAAATTGCGATCGTGCCGCCGAAAGAAATTAGCACCGTAGAACGCGAATGCTATGAAAAAATCAAAGCAACTCGCACTTTTAATCCTCGCAGTAATCTCAATCAGATGCTGCTTTGAAAAAGCGTGCATTTCTCGTCGGATGCAAATAAGATTATTTCTTCACTATTTTCTCGGGACACAGCATTGTTGTGTCCCTAATGTATGCAAGCGCGATCTCATTTGAAAAAAACCCTGTTAATATGTCAAATTTTCTTCGCCCGTAATTTGCACTTTCCAACCTTCTCAAGACTCTTCGCTAGCTCTTAGCTGAGTAGGTTGACGACCTTGTTTGATGTTGATGCTAATTTTTTTAGCTCCTTTGTTCTCCAAGTCTCGGATGTAGCCGTTCGATTTGTCCGAAGCTTCCTCTCTGCTGTCATAGGGTCCAAAGTAATAGGTACGCTTTGGCGAATCTGTATCAACTTCTACCCACCATTCACCGGGTCGAGTGCTGCTAGCAGGTTGAACTAGGAGCCAAAAAGCAGTGAAAAACATACCCAACATAGAGATTTCAAACATATTTACCTCGGGTAACTCTTAAGTAGTTTTTACTATTCTCAATTTATCAAGGCAACGGGAGCGATCGGCTCGTCCTCAGTGCTGATTTAGCCCCGATTATTTTGGGCCGTTAATGCTGGCTAAAATCTGCATTTTGGTGGAGAAGATGCCCAAATTTAAGCCACCACTACAAATACAAAGTCCGCAGAGTAAGGACTAGGACAAGATCGTGCTTAATATTATTGTTGAGGCGTGAGGTAATTGAAAACTCAAACAAAACTTAGGCACTCTTGACGCTAAGAAACCGGGTTATTTAACAGATACCCCTCGTGATAGACGGAGTATTTTAGTCAAAAAAACCCGGTTTCTGCAGTCAGCAGTCTCAACATGATTAAGCCGCGATACCCTCTGAGAATTCACTGTCGCAAATCGTGAGTTCCGAAGGCTGACACCGTTTGATGCGGATGCTAACTGTTTTGGCTCCCTCGCTTTCGAGGTCTTCGACGTAGCCCGGGATATTGCTGGAGGCTTCTTTGTCGGTGTCGAAGGGGCCAAAATAGTAGGTACAGCGGGGCAAACCTGTGACAATTTCTACCCACCATTTCTCGGGGCTGCGGGGGCTGGAGCCAGCAAATACGGACAATACTGCGACGTAGATACAAAATAAATAAAATCCGAGCATTTTTCCTCTTTTGGGGTTATTTATTTTCTCACAGAACTTACGCCCTCGCGACTCTCATCAACCGGGTTGTTTAAGTCCTGGCGATCGCCCTTTACGAGAAAATTTAGTTTTTCCAACCCGGTTTCAGGGTTGAGAACCATCTAAGTTTATCAAGGTAATTTGTGCGATCGCATCAATCTGAGTGCTGATTTTGAAGAGAAAATAGAATCCCAGTGACTCAAGTGACGTACTCCACACACTCCCCTTCGGGTGAGTGTGGGCTTCTCAACGACTCCTCTATGAGGACATTAATTGAGCTTTGAGGGCGTGCGTCCCACGCGCCTTTATGTTTATAGCCGCGTTCAAATCCCTGCACAAACTTGTATGGCATACCGGGCAATTGTGCATTCTTTGCGATAGCTGCTTTTTAACTTTTTGACCGCCGTTAGAACATTCTTGGCTTGTGCCGTTCGGATTTACAGTTATTACTTTCAAGCCAGCATTTTCGGCTTTGTTTGAAAGTACGATCGTAAACTGTCGCCACCCAGCATCATTAATACTTTTACCCAGTTGAGTTTTAACGAGTCCTTTGATATTCAACTTTTCCACAGCTATGACATCGTACTTATCGAGCAGGGTTCTAGCTGTCTTAAACAGGAAGTCTTTACGAGTATCCGCCACTTTTTTGTGCTGGATACCTAGTTTTTTCATAGCTTTATTGCGACGGTTATAACCTTTTATTCTCCGAAAAACACGACGTTTGATTTTAATTTGCGTTCAGCTTTACGTAGATGTCTGGGCGCGTTAATTCTCGAACCATCCGAAGCAACATAGAAATCGATTAAGCCTACATCAATACCAATAATATTGTCAGAGTTAAAATCAGGTTGGATTGTGGGAACCGTTTGATATCAAGACTGAGGGTTACATAATAACCATCTGCTTTGTTGGTGACAGATACAGTCTTGATATCAAACCCTACAGGTATTGGACGGTGAACAATTACCTTAACATCCCCAATTTGTGACCGTGTTATTTTGTTGTTAGCAAAATGATGTTTCTTGAATTGAAGGTACCTAAATGTTTTGTATTGCCCCACGCCTTGAAATCTAGGTCTACCAGATTTCTTGCCATTACTATCACCTTTTAACCATACTTCAGAAGTTGGTAGTGCTTTTTTGTAAAGGGCGGAGAAAAATAGTAAAATAGAGCGACGATCGTGAAAGAGGAATGATGGAATG
>NZ_JAUBVJ010000080.1:0-35000 GCF_036702785.1 Microcoleus sp. AR_TQ3_B6
TCGCTTTTATCAACAAGGTATGCGGGCTGCAACCCTTATTCGGTCTATCTCCTAGACCTCTTTGTCACCCCCTCAGGTTTTGGTCGATTCTAATCCGCACTCTCAAACGATTTCTCATCAAGGTCTACAGTATCTCGCTCGCTGCAAGCGAACAGTTAGCAATTATCCTGAGCTTCGGTTGGATCGTAACGAGTAAAAATGAGTGGACGGAAATCCCAGAAACTCCATCAAAAGCAGAGCCGCCGAAATACCAGTGCGATCGGGCTGGGCCTAAGATATTTGTGCCGCTTCCCGATGCCGAAATAGGTGGCTGCGCTCGCAACGACAGCTTAATCGCACCCGCAATCAACTAGCGGGGCGGTCTCTCCTGTGCCTTAATTTTTCACAAAATTCAAACACCAAAAAACCGCTGCTGGTAATTGAGACCTACACGCAACGGCTTTCTGGAATTCGTAAACCTTCAACTCGTCTTGAGCGAGTCAAATTTATGTATGACAATTCTACCCCGATCAACGATAAAGTTTCAAGCGTCAAGGCATTAATCGCAGCAATCAACAAATTTCCCCAAGAATGGGCGCTGACACCGTGCGTTGGAAAGCGTAACTTGTGGCCAAACTGGAATAAAACCAAACTCGATCGCGATCAAGTGGTTCAAGCAATTCGCTCGCAAACGAACCTCAAAGGCAAAAAAACTGCGTGGACTGGGGTTTCTCTCGTTACCGGCCCGCTATCTGCTGGCATCATGGCGATCGACTTCGACGGGCCAGCAGCATGGAAAAAATATCTTGAGTTTAGTAGCGAACAAGCACCGCCTTTCACGCAGCACTGGACTTCCGGCAAAACCGGTCATTTTCAAATCTTGCTGTCGGTGCCACAGGAAAAGTGGGAAGGGTTAAAACCCCAGAAATTTGAGTTAGACAACGGCAACAAACTAGAACTTCGATGGAATCAATGCTCTACGCTTCCGCCATCGATTCATCCCGACACGGCTAAGCCGTACTTTTGGGAAAGCGAGGCTGATACTCCGATCGCAAAATGCCCAGACTTTATTTTGGATTTGATGCGGGAAGCTCCGGCAGCAAAAAAACTGCCACAGTCGCCGCCACTATATATAGATGACGAAAAATCTTTGGTGGAAATACTGGAGCAAGAAATTCTCCCGCGCCTGGACGCTGAGGAATTTTACGGCAGCTACTTAAAGCTGAAAACTTCGGGGAAAAATCTGAAAGGCCTGTGCTCGTTCCACAACGAAAAAACTCCCAGTTTCACAGTCAGCCCTGAAAATGGTACTTTTCATTGTTTTGGTTGTGGTGCTGGCGATGGACCGGTGCAATTCCTTCACCAAATCAAAGGTGGCTCCGGCAGTCCGATCGGAAAAGATTTCTATGCTGTCGTGATGGAACTCGCTGATCGTGTTGGAGTCAGGATGCCAGATTTTGCTAAAGGTCAAAATCTAAAATCTAAAAAGCCCAAGTCACAAGGGTTACACCCACAGCTACCCGAAAATAACAACGTTCTCACTCATCCCAAATTTGAAGCCCGTGAACTTTCAGGGCTAAAAACTGAAGTCTGCCAACTGCTAGAAAAAAATCTCAAGCGCTCCGACCTGACAATTGCGATCGGAACTCTGTCACAAAAATACGGTAGGTCAACCCAAGAAATCCGCTCGCTCTACCAAGAGCTGGAGCAAGAACTAGAGCAAGAGTCCGACCTAGAAGACACGAGAACGGGAATCGAACAGTTGCTCGCTTCCAAATCTGCCAGCGTCAAACTTTCTGAAATATTCCCCGAATCTCTGGCTGCTCCGATAGAAGTCGTAGCGAATCGGATGAACTTAAAACCTGAAGTTTACGCGTTAGCGCTGATTTCCGGTATCTCAAGATTTCTAAAAAATGGCAGCAGCACAATGCTCGTTGAAGAGTGGAACCGATACCGCTGTCGCACTTTGGGCTACTTCGGGGCCTTTATCGCCGAGGCAAGCCAAATGAAAACTCCGGTACTGAACGCCATGATTGCAGACCCGCTGGCAGCCATGCGAAAAGCGAATCAAGAGAAATTTAAGGCTCAAGAAAAAGCCTACAAAGACGAACTTGAGCAATGGAAAAACAGCAAGGATGAGGACAAAGGCCCCCCACCTGACGCTCCTGTAGAAAAACTCCCCTACATAACTAAAGCAACGTGGGAGGGGATATCGGGCATGGTAGGCCACGACCCTGAGCAAGGAATACTTTGGCTCTGCGATGAACTTGCAGGATTTTTTAAATCGGCCAACCAATACCGCAGTGGCAAGGGAAGCGATAAAGAGGACTTGCTTGAGTGTTGGAGCGGCAACGGTGCTGTTGTAGCGCGAGCAGGCGGAACTATAGTCAACGTCGGCGCAGTGTCCCTTTCTATCTACGGAAATATCCAGCCAAAAGTCTTGGCACCTTTTCTAGGAGATGGCAGCGACGACAACGGAACTTTTGCGCGGTTCGATTTTGTACAGCAGCCGCCAGCTCTAACTCAGATAACTTTGGGTTTGCCAAGGATTGACATAAATCCGATGTTGCAAGCGCTCTACGAAAATGTGGATGCCCTTCCAGTTATGGAATTTGAGCTAGACCAGGAAGCTAAAGAACTGTTTGTGGATTATTACAACCACTGCCAAAAGCTCAGAATCAGCCATCCAAAACAGGGAATGCGGGCAATGCTCGGTAAAGCTGCTGAGAAAGTTGGCCGCGTCGCAACTATCCTGCACTGCATCCACGCTGCACACTTGGGCAACGAAGTTTCTCAAAAAATTCCCGCCAAACAAGTTGCGGCCGCTATTAAGTGGGTAGAGTACACAACGCAGCAGGCTTTGAGCATAAATATTGAGGTTTGCAGCCCGGACGCCCTGGAAAGCAATCTCGCAAAAATCATCTCCCTGGCTGAACAAAAAGGCGGCACGGTAACAGCGCGAGATATCTTAATAACTTTCGATTCACAGTACCGCCCAACTCCTCAAACAGTTCAGGAATGGTTCGCAAGTTTGCAGTCAATGAAGTATGGAGAGGTTACACAAAAAGGACGCAGTATTCGTTTTTGTTTACAAAAATCCTCCACATCCTCCACATTGAGCTATAACCTAGACGCAGCAAGGATTACAAACGTGGAGGACAACCTCCACACTACCTCCACATCCTCCACACTTAATTATCAAAAACATGAAAATTTAGAAATTAATGTGGAGGAACGTGGAGGAAACGTGGAGGATTCCTCCACACTAAGAAATCCTTACGCAGACAAGGATATAAGCTTTAAAATCAAAAACGTGGAGAACGTGGAGGATTTTGCGAAACCTGCCGAAACTTCCCAGCCCTCAATGCTGAGCTGTACTACACCCCCCTCAGAATTTGCAGAACAAATCAGGAAGGCGATCGCAAATTTTGACCGCTCGCTCGCTATCCAAGTTTGGGACGGGCTAAAGGCTAAAGTAAAAAGAAAGTTGAGGGAAGAAGTTAAAAGCCATCTGACTCCGGCTGAAAACGAAAACTTTAAACTTTTAGTGGCGGCTGGATTTTTGCAGGGTACGCGGGTTAAATATGTTGGCGATCCTAAGTATGCAGAACAGTATGAAGGACTGGAGCTTGAGGTTTACAGTATTGACGAATACTTCCAGATTACTTGCCGTAAGCCCAATGGCGCTGGATACACAACACGACTGAAGCCGGAAGAACTGGAAATCATAAGCTGAAATCTGCCGAGTCAGGATACAGCTATTTGCTGATGGCTTAATCTCATCCCCCTTGACTGGGGGATTCTTGTGTCTACAATTTCTGTAGACAATTTGTTAACACTGTAGACAGCTATCAGTTATTGTAGACAAGTGCTGTATACAGGTGTCTACAATGAGTCAAAGTCAAGTTGTATCGTTCAGAGCTTCCGGTCACTTCCTCAACTGGATAGAAGCTCAGAGGCTAGAGGGAGAGTCGGTAAGTCAAGCTGCACAACGCATTCTCAAGGAAGTCTCAGGCACGTCTACATCACTGTCTACACTGTCTACACCTAGCGGCGATGCTGTGTCTACACCGTCTACAGGTTTGTCTACGCGAAGCAATGGTAGCGTCGTGTCTACAGAGATTGTAGACATTGTAGACAAGGCTGTAAGTTCAAATCTTGACCCCGTGATGGAGCGTATGGCCGCCATTGAGGAACGGCTGGGAAAATTGAGTGCCTGAGCGATGGCAACGATGAATCGCTCAGGCTTGAATTGAAAGCGGCCAACAAGCAACTTGCAGAATGGGATGCAGAACTGAATCAGTTGCACGAGCGCAACGGCGATTTAGGGCTGAAGGTGCAAATGCTGGAGCAAGAACTCAAGGAAGCGCGGCGCTCACGGGATGAAAGTGAAAACTCAGCTCCGACTGTCGCAGAATTCCCAGAGCCGGCTGACTTGCTCAACCAGTTAAAAGCGCGGCGCAAAAAGTCGAGGGCGGACTTGGCTGACATCAACGCTATTCTGGGACTTCTAGCGGATGGTAACGGCTCAAACCCAGTCTAGGTATGGATTGTATTCAATTTGTATTCAAACGAGGCAAATTGTCTCCAATTTGTATTCAATTTCTAGTCAACTTGACCCTTCACCAACCAAAAAAATCAGCAATAAAAAACCTCAAACCGTTGATTTCTCGTGAGTTTGAGGTTTTTATAGATAGAAGCGGGCAGCGGGAATCGAACCCGCATAGTTAGCTTGGAAGGCTAAAGTTTTACCACTAAACTATGCCCGCACACAGAAACTAAACATACCACAAGTCTCTGGCAATTGCAATAGGCCTGTGCAAAATTTTTGAATAGCTGGCTGACAGTGGCTGAATCGGGGGCTGAATCGGGACTTGCGGGCCGATCGCCCCCGAGGGTCTAAAATCCCCGTAGCCGATGTTGGGTAAGGCTTTACGGATGAAAATAATCGTAAATTTGAGCAGCCAGACGCGGGCCAATCCCAGAAACTTCTGCCAACTGTTCGGGAGTCGCTAAACGGAGGTAGTCGATCGACCGAAAATGTGCTAACAATTGTTTTTGTCGGTGGTGTCCCAATCCGGGAATTTCATCAAGGCGCGATCGCTTCATTCTCTCGCTTCTTCGATCCCGGTGAAAACTCACAGCAAATCTGTGCGCCTCATCCCGCACCCGGCGCAATAATTGTACTCCAGGCTGCTCTGAATTAGTTGGCAGCGGCAAAGATTCCCCCGGCAAAAATATCTCCTCTCGCTGCTTTGCCAAACTGACAACGCGCAACTCTTCTAGCAAATTCATCTCCCGCAAAACAGCCACAACTGCTGACAGTTGACCTTTGCCGCCATCTATCATAATTAAGTCGGGTTTGTCGGAAATAGTAGGAGAAACCGATGATAAATTGCTGATTTCTTCCGGTTCTTCTAAATCCCTAAATCCCTCTTCCATCTTCCCTCTTCCTTCTTCCTTCAATCCTCGGAATCGGCGACCGATAACTTCTGCTAAACTAGCAAAATCATCAGAATGACCCGATTTAATATCAGGATTTTTAATTTTGTAATGGCGGTAGTGTTGATTGGCAGGCAAACCGTCAATAAATACGACGCGGGAAGCTACGGCGTCAGAACCTTGAATATGAGAAATATCGTAACCTTCAATGCGGCGAGGAACTTCTGGCAAATCTAGAATTTCTGCTAAATCTTCCATTGCTTGAGAATTGCGATCGCTCAATCTTTGCATTCTCGCCAATTCATACTCAGCATTGCGTTCCACCATCTCAATCAACTCAGCCTTAGTTTGTCGCTGCGGTGTCAAAATGGTAACTTTTCGCCCCTTACGGTTGCTCAACCAATCTGATAATATTTCCCCTTCTGGCAATTCGTACTGCACTAAAATTTCGCTGGGAATCTCTACGGATTCGACATTTTGATAGTGTTCTTCCAACACCCGCTGCAAAATCGCTCCCGCCTCTACCCCCCCTCGTTCTCCCCCTTGCCAAGGGGGGGAGGAAAGAGAAAGTTGAGATAACTCTTGCCCCCCCTTTTCCAGGGGGGTTTGGGAGGGTGTTTCCGCCATAAATCCCAACCTTGCGACGAGTTGGCCGGCGCGAATTTGGAACAATTGGACGCAAGCGTGCTGGGTGTCTGCCGCAAGTGCGATCGCATCTCTGGAAACCGTATCGTCTGGCAAAGAGACTTTTTGACCCGCACTCAAAGACTGCAAACCCTTAATTTGATCGCGAATGCGCGCCGCCGTCTCAAAGTTTAAATCTTCGGCAGCTTGTTCCATTTGCGGCGCTAACAAATCGAGTAATTCCTGAGTTCTTCCCTGAAAAATCATCGCTACTTTTTGGAGGATTTTTCGGTATTCCTCCGGCGAAGTTAAGCCTTGACAAACGCCAACGCAGCGGCCGATGTCGTAGTTGAGACAGGGACGGTCTTTAAACAGCGGTTGAGGGCGCTGCCGCAGGGGGAAAATTCGCTTAATTAAATGTAGCGTACTCCGCAGCGCCCCTGTATCGACGTAAGGGCCGTAATAGCGGTCTTTTGCACTGCCGGCGCGGCGTTTGCGGGTGATAAAAATGCGCGGGTATTCCTCGGACCAAGTTATGCACAAATAAGGATATTTCTTATCATCTTTGAGGAGCACATTAAAGTAAGGTTGGTGCTGTTTTACGAGGTTTGCTTCTAAGGCTAAAGCTTCCGCTTCTGTGTCTGTGGCGATGAATTCAATTTCGCGCACTTGCTGCACCATCATCGCTATGCGGGGACTGAGATTTTGGCTTTCGCGGAAATAGGAACGGACGCGGTTCCTGAGTTTTTTTGATTTGCCAATGTAAAGGATGCGATCGCTTTCATCGCGCATTAAATATACACCCGGAACCGCCGGAATTTCTTTGAGGCGACTTTCCAAGCGTTCAGCATCTTTAACCAGTGGCAGTGTTTTTATTGATGGCATATAAAATTGAGATTTTCTGGCTTATATATACCATTCTAACGCGGTCATCCGGGTCAATCGATTTTAGATTTTAGATTTTAGATTTTAGATTGACCCCACGAATAAATGCTCTTTCTTGAGGATTTTCGATTTGAGATTTGGGATTGATTCCACGGATTTATCACGTGGCGGGTACCACCTTTGAAATTCGCTTGTCAAGCCAATCAATACCAAATCAAAACTACAGAATGCGGACTGAGCTACGTTGCCAGTTTCTTGTTAAGGCGCTAGACTAATATTATCTCCCCTCGATCGACAAGCATAAAACTCCTAGCTAGTAAGTAATGAAGTTCTCACTACATATAACGGTGATTTTGCTACAGATAATATAATTTTTTCTAACAACAATTTTATGAATCGTGGCTAAATACTGGTTAGACACCGGGTTTTTGGTACGCGGTACGTAAGTCCAGTTCACAAAATTTGAGATAAAAACTTGCGCGTGCGTTCTTCCTTCGGGTTCTGAAAAAACTCTTCCGGCTTCGCTTCTTCAACTAAAACCCCGCTATCCATCAACACAATTCGATCGGCAACTTCGCGCGCAAACCCGACTTCGTGAGTCACCACTACCATTGTAATTCCAGTTTGAGCCAAATTTCGCATTACATCTAAAACTTCCCGCACCATCTCCGGGTCTAATGCTGATGTCGGTTCATCAAACAGCATGATTTTAGGCTGCATTGCTAGAGAACGTGCAATGGCGACCCGCTGCTGCTGTCCCCCTGACAACTGTCCGGGATATTTTTTTGCTTGTTCCAATATTCCCACTCTTTCTAAGAGTTGCATCGCCACTTCTTCGGCTTTTTTCTTCGGCCATCGACGCACCCACACTGGCGCTAGCATGACGTTTTGCAAGACTGATAAGTGGGGAAATAGGTTGAATTGCTGAAACACCATTCCTACTTCGCTGCGGATTGTCTCGATGTTGCGCAAGTCGTGGGAAAGTTCGATTCCGTCGATCGTAATTTTACCTTGTTGGTATTCTTCTAGTGCGTTGAATGTGCGAATAAACGTCGATTTTCCCGAACCAGAGGGGCCCATCACGACAACTACTTCACCTCGGTTTACGGTCATGCTGACACCTCGCAGTACGTGAAATTGTCCGTACCATTTGTGGACGTTTTCTGCTACGATTACTTGTTCGGGGATTGGGGGTTTAGTTTCCATAATTTTTTTTTACCGCAGATGTCGGCTGATGTACGCTGATGAACGCTGATATTTTTTTACCTTTGACCTACTTCTAAGGTTCGCTCTATTTTGCGGCTTGCTAGGGACATTGAGTAGCAAAATATCCAATAAATGATGCCGATGAATAGGTAAACTTCGGCGTACCTGCCGATATAGGATGGATTTGCTAAAACTGCGCGGGATATGCCTACTAATTCTAACATTCCGAATAGAGACAGCAGGGATGTATCCATAAATAATCCGATGAATTGACCGCCGATCGCCGGAATGACTGTTCGCAGTGCTTGGGGCAGTACAATTAGTATTGTCAGCAGGGGTGTGTTTAGCCCGATCGACCTAGCTGCTTCTATTTGTCCCCTGGGCACGGCCTGCAAGCCACCGCGCACGTTTTCTGCCAAGTATGCTGCACTAAATAAGGTTAATCCAGCTATGGCTCTAATCACTCTATCTAATTTCGGATATTCTGGCGGCAAGAAGAGTTGCAGCATCACTTGACCTAAAAATAAAATGCCAATTAATGGTAAGCCGCGAATAATTTCAATGTATAATGTTGATAAGAATCTCACTACTGGCAAAGAACTTTGTCTGCCGAGTGCTAGCAATACTCCCAAAGGAAAGGAAAGCACTATACTAATAACTGCTAAAAACAGCGTCAATACTAAGCCGCCCCAATCATTGGTTGACACTTCGGTCAAACCCAACCCGCCTTTAATTAGCCACAAAATTATTGGGAAGGAAAGAACCCAAATTGCTGGCATCCAATCCATGATTTTTGGGTGAATTTGCCTTCCGATGGCATAGCTGGCGGCGGCTGCGATAATAATTCCTAAGAGGTAGAGGCGAGAGGTTAGGTCGATCGGCGAAATGACGGCACCCACAACCGCAGCACCGAGTATAATTAATAAAGGCGGATTCCAAAGACGTTCTTGCCGCTGAATGTTTCCCCAAGTTAATCCTCCCAACAAGGCAATTATGGCGGCTACTATCCACAGCCGCCAGTAGGATTCCCTGGGAAATCTGCCGGCGAAAAATAGCGGCAAGTTGGCTTCTAATACGCGCCATTGAGCTTTTGTTGTTGCCCAAACGATAATTCCTTTAATCGCTTGGAAGGCGACAATTAGGCAAACTACTGTCAGAATGCTGTTGTACCAGGTACTAAATAGGTTTTTGCGCGCCCAATTCCAAGGGGTGGGCGATTCGGTGGCTGGGGGCGGTAATACAGGTATTGTTTCCATCAGTTTTTAGTTATTATTAATTTCTAATACTGTTCGCTAAGATTCCTAAAATTTTATTCACCTCTCTCAAGTAATATTCACCTAAATCAATTTCAATAGTTTGTTCTTGCAACTTCAGGAATTTCCAGATAGTCCCTGTAGTAACAGTCCCATAAATCGCAGGAATTTCGTTGCCTTCACGTTCATTAAATATTCTAGCAGCCAACATTTCTGCTACGCACTGTCCCAATCCGCCATTGATATTTTCCTTCTTGGCTTCTACAATGATAATTATTGGCGCTCTAACAATTAGTAATTCTGGGGAATGACAGATCAGAAAATCGCAACTTCCATTTAATCCTTTTTCAACATCTACTGTAAAGTCTATTCCCGAAAACAAACTAATTTCCAAGTTCAACTGTTTTCTAAGCTCGATCAAAATCGGTGCAATAATCATTTCAGAGCGAGCTTTTTCAGTGTTGCTGCTTAAGGCTAACGGTATATTATCTTTGAGAATTTCTGCAAGTAATGTACTCGACTCTAATTCTGATACAGCAGCGAACATATCAATCTTATCGGAAATCGTTAAATCAAAATTTTTAGTTACTCGGTCTAAGCTAAAGTCACTGTATGCCATTTAACGCGCTCTACTTTTATTCCAATTAAAATAAATTAAATGTCAACTATTTACCTTTCCTTGATTTGTACAGTTTTATTGTACCAATTCATGAACAGAGAAACTATTAAACTAATTGTTAGATATGTTACCATGATAATTAACATTGCTTCGATCGCCCGACCGGTCTGATTCAAGGTCGGAGACCCCACAACAAAATAAACGTCGGGATAAGCAACCGCAACCGCTAAACTCGAATTCTTAGCTAAGTTCAGATACTGACTGGTTAAAGGCGGCACAATCACCCGCAAAGCTTGTGGCAAAATAACCATCCGCATCATTGTTCCAGACTTGAGCCCTAAAGACTTTCCCGCTTCCCACTGGCCTCTCGATACTGACTGAATTCCGGCCCGGACAATTTCTGCAATGTAACTGCCAGTATACAAGCTGAGTCCTGTCACTAAGGCTGCAAATTCTGGAGTGAATTTTAATCCTCCTTCGAGTTGCAATGCTGGTGTCAGGCGGGGGAAATCTAGACGAAAAGGCAGATTTTTGGTAATAATCCAAGCTAAGATTGCACTCAGCCCGATCGCACCTAGAGCCCAAAATAATTGTCTTCCCGGCTTAGCTTCTTCCAACATCACGCGCGCCCGCCACATCCACAGCCCCGCCGCCGCCAAAACTCCCACAGTTAGCAAAATCAACCAAATCTCAAAACCCGGTAAAGCCATCGGCGTTGGTACAGCAATGCCGCGATTGGTCAAGTAAATCGGCCCGCGTAACTGCGGGTTGTCTTCGAGTTTGGGCAGGGAAATGAATACTGCAAAATACCAGAAAAATAATTGCAGCAATAACGGCGTATTTCGCAAAATTTCCACATACAAACCAGCCAAACTCCGCAGCAGCCAATTGTCCGAAAGGCGCGCAATTCCTACGGTCAAACCCGCAACTGTTGCGAAAATAATGCCGAGACCCATCACCCGCAGCGAGTTGATTAAACCGACAAAATAAGCTTGTCTGTAACTGTTTTCTGGACTGTATGGAATCACGCTTTCGCCGATGTCAAAAGATGCTTGGGAATTGAGAAAATCAAATCCAAATTCAATCCCCAGTTGCGAGTAATTGGCGCCCAGATTGTCCGCGAGAATCGCGATAACAGCTATTACTAAAATGAGGGCGATCGCCTGTCCGCTTATTTTCCAGAAGCGATCGTCCCGCAGTAGTTTTGATATATCTTTAAATTTGGACAATTTCTGCGATTTGCCCGGTTGAGGTTCTGGATTCATAACTGTTTAATGTAGAGCGAACTATAGCTAACTTTAACCTGCCTAAAATATCTTGTAGGGTACACCTAGCAAGCACCTTAAAAGTCGGGTAAGCGCGGAGTACCTTGCTGTCTAAAATATCTTGTTGGTTAACTGTTAACAGTCAACGGTCAACAGTTAACAGTCAACATTTAACAGTTAACTAAAATTAACGGAACGGCGGCGAGTAAAGCAAACCGCCATCTTTCCAAAGTCTGTTTTGACCCCGTTCTAACTTGAGTGTACTTTTGGGGCCGAGGTTGCGATCGTACATTTCGCCGTAATTCCCCACTTTCTTAACAACGCGGACGGCGTAGTCGTTCGGGAGTCCGAAACCTTTACCTAAATCTCCTTCTTTTCCTAGTAAACGTTTGACGTTCGGGTCTGTAGTGCTTGCAACAATTTGGTCTACATTTCCTGAATTAATTCCCAAATCTTCAGCTTCAATCGCCGCAAAAACGATCCATCTCACCGCGTCAGACCATTTAGGATCGCCGCTTTTCACCGCTGGGGCTAAGGGTTCTTTTGACATCACGATCGGCAAAACAACATTATTCTCGGAATTCGGCAGAGTTGTCCGCTTCGAGACTAGCTGCGATCGATCGGCAGTAACACCTTGACAGCGACCTTCTTGATAAGCCCCAAAGGTAGTATTCACATCTTCAAACACGACAGGAGTGTATTTAACTCCTAATTTTCGCATTTGGTCGGACAAATTTTGTTCCGTGCTCGTACCTGTCTGCACGCAGATAGATTTGCCCGCAAAATCTTGTAAACTTTTGATGCCGCTGTCTTTTTTGACCATGATGCTTTGAGAGTCATAAAAGATCACCGGAGCAAATTCCAGTCCGGTAGTGCTGTCGCGACTCGCGGTGTAGGTGGTATTTCGGCTGAGAATGTCGATTTCTCCCGCCTGCAAAACTGTAAATCTATCTTTAGCATTGAGCTTTCGGTACTCTACTTTTTCGGGATCGTCAAATATTGCTGCCGCCACAGCCCTGCACACATCCACATCCAGTCCCGAATATTTGCCTTTTTCGTCTACAAAGCTAAAACCCGGCAGTTCGCCGCTGATTCCACAAATCAGTTTGCCGCGGCTGACAATTGTATCTATCCGGCTGGAACCTTGTTGCGAGTTGCCACCTGCTGCTGTTGTTGCTGCTGTTTGTCCGGTTTGTGCCGATCGATCCCTACAAGAAGCCAGCGGTGCCACACACAACACACTTGCTAGCAGCAGAAATGCCCATTTACGCATAGATTTTAGTAGAACGCTTTCCCGATCATCCTAGCTTGTAGCTGTCGAGATCGGCCACTCCAACAGCCTCCGCCTTCAAATTAGCCGTTCTGGATCGGGTGCTGCAAGAAAGGCAACTGCACCAGCTACCCGCCTGTGTTTTTTTTGAGCAAGCTGGGCGCCCAGAGTGAGAAACCCGGTTTCTGACTGGAGGCACTGCCGTTCTACCCCAGATTTATCCTAGAAAGTGGGTTTCTTTGCTGCTATTTTTGCCCACCGCGATCGCCCTTCTCTGCAATATTTATCCGATTTTGATTGAATTGGCTCACATTAGCTCTGGTGCTAGGCGCTGCTGGGCTAAATCCCGGATTAGGCACAGCCGAGACTGGATGTATTCGTCCAACAAATCTGCTTCTTTGCCATTAAGCGCAGAGTTCATCTTCAACTGCTTCAGCAGCCACTGTACCAGGGTGGCATCGTCCAAATTTACTAACAGAGTAGCTTGGGTGGTCTCAATTAACGACCAAAGTTGACGTAACATGATGGGAGTCATACAACCTCCTTGAGCGTAAATACGCGGTTAATGGGCGGGCTGGGCGAAAACTTGGTCTTTGTCTCAAGCCGATCGACGAAAAGCACCCTCGCTCGCCATCGGCTTAATGATTATTTTATATTTGATCAGAATAACTCAATACAGTAGTGTCACAAGCTACAAAACACAAGATGTTATAAGAGTTCCGAATTTCGTCACATTGAGATCCAAATCTTGATAAAACATTAAAAATCTTTACATACTGTAGCTCGTGGGGGCTGCCAGGATTCTGTCGGGGATCGGGTACTCCTGACCGGTTGGCCAGAAAATTAATTAAGCTGTGGCGTATTTAAATTGTATATTTCAATGCCGTATTCCCCGTCATATCAATTCCGGCCTCGGAACCGGAATGATATCAAATCCGCGCTTCAGATAATGTCCGATCGATCGCCCACAATACAATTGCCTGGGCCCGTTTGTGAGATTGTCCGTTTTTGGCAAATATTATTGGCTCACGGGCCCCTACAGGAATCAGGGTAATCGACCGGACATGATATCATTCGTCGGGCGTAAAGTCCGATCGATCGCCCACAATACAATTGCCTGGGCCCGTTTGTGAGATTGTCCGTTTTTGGCAAATATTATTGGCTCACGGGCCCCTACAGGAATCAGGGTAATCGACCGGAAATTATATCATGCATCGGGCGTAAAGTCGCATCAAGCTGCCAACAAATAATTCGCGCATTTTTCATTTTTTTAACTCACAGTCAACAGTCAACCGTCATCAGTCAACCGTCATCAGTCAACAGTCAACAGTCAACCATCAACCGTCAACATCATTCCGGTGTAACCGGAAATGATATTACTCAGGGGCCAGCCACTTTTGAACCCCCGCCAGAATTATTTCTAATTCAGCGATGATTTTCGTAGCCTCCTCCCAATCCTTTGATTCGGCAAGACTTTGAAGCCGATCTGCCATCTCCGGCATTAACCGCACCGCCGCCGTCGCACTGACACCTTTAATTTGATGCGCGCGGCGGGCCAATGTCTGGACATCTCCCGAGGCTAGCGCCCCCTTAGCCGCTTCTAAATAGTTGCCAGTATCCACCACAAAAGCTTGCAGTATTTCCCGCTCAAACTCTAAATCAGCACCCGCAATTTCGTGCAAACGTGCCATATCGACTAAAGATTGGATATCCGCAGTAGAGTTTTTAACTTCCTCGCCATTAAACTTTGGACTGGCAATTTTTAACTGTGCCGACCAATTTTCTAGTACAGATTTTAACTTTTCGATCGCAATAGGTTTGCTAATATAATCGTCCATGCCCGCCGCCAGACACTTTTCGCGATCGCCCTTCAAAGCACTCGCCGTCATCGCAATCACCACTGTCTTTTGGTGTGCCTCCATCGAACCAGCAGCAGCATTTGTCGCTTCCAGGCGGCGCAATTCCATCGTGGCTTCGTAACCGTCCAAAACCGGCATCTGACAGTCCATCAACACAATGTCATACTTTTTGATAGCAACCATCGAGAGCGCCTCTCGGCCGTTATTCGCGACATCCGCCACGCATCCCAAAACTCTGAGTTGATTCAGACCAACTTTTTGATTAATCGGAGTATCTTCAACTAACAAAACCTTTAAGTGGCCTAACTCCGGGTTATCAATAACTGAGGCGCCCTTGGAGGTGGGATTTGGCATCGGCCCCTCGATGGCCGCACCCGGGGCGATCGCATTCACCAAGCAACCAAACAGCCTAGGAGCTTTCACAGGTTTAGTTAAATAACCGCTAAAACCGTTATTTACCAAGCGTTTCGCCTCCGCTATCTGAGTAATTGAAGTCAGCACCACCCACTTTGTATGCTGCATTGCCGGCTCAGAAACGATCAAGCGTTCCAGACTTCCGTCCACCATTTCCGGCAACTGAATATCAACCAAAACAATATCGTAAGGGCAATTAACGCTGACAGCTTTGTACAGAGATGCGATCGCCATCCAACCGTTCTCAACCTCCTCAACTTCCATTCCCCACACAACAGCCATTCTCAGCAGCACTTTTCGGACTGTCGGCTTATCGCTAGCAACTAACATTTTTCGCCCCGCCAGCACCGTTTGCAAATTCACTTCGCACGCCGTCCCTACAGCCGTTAAATTTTCCTCGACTGCCGGCACAGTAAACCAAAAAGTTGAGCCTCTGCCAGGGGTACTTTCCACACCAATTTTACCCCCAATTAACTCCACTAACTGCTTACAAATTGCCAGACCCAAACCTGTGCCACCGTACTTCCTCGTCGTAGAAGCATCAACTTGAGTAAAAGATTGAAATAGCTTTTTTTGGTCTTCTTGAGCAATCCCAATTCCTGTATCTGTGACTTTAAAGAGCAGGACTTTCGAGCCATTATTTCCGTTTTTTAACGGTGGGATATTCTCTCTAACTTTCTGGTTGTCGCTGGCTGCGAATAACCCCCGATGCCTGGCAAGAGAAACCTCAATTACCACTTCCCCTGCTTCTGTAAACTTAATAGCATTGTTGATCAAATTAGTGAGTATTTGCCGCAACCGCGCTGCATCGCCTCTAATTTGCAGCGGCACGTCGTTGTCAATCAGCGCCACCAATTCTATACCTTTTTCTTGTGCGGGAGTTGCCAATAAATCCAGCACTTCATCTATACAGATACTGAGGTTAAATTCGATTGTTTCTAAGCGCATTTCTCCTGCTTCGAGTTTGGAGAGATCGAGAATATCGTTAATGATGGACAGCAAATTTTGGCCGCTGAGTTTCAGCGTCTGCACAAAGTCGATCTGTTCGGGAGTAAGATTCGTTTTCAGCAGCAAATCAGTCATCCCCATCACTCCATTCATCGGAGTGCGGATTTCGTGACTCATATTTGCTAAAAATAGCGACTTCATTCGAGATGCTTCCACGGCCGCTTCTCGGGCCTGCTGCGCTTGTTCAAACAAAGTGGATTGCTGAATGGCGATCGCCAACTGCACGCTCAACCTTCCCAGCAAATCCACCTCAGAATCAGTCCAAACGCGGGGAACCCTGCACTGATGGGCAATCAATAATCCCCACAAGCGATTTTGACTCGTTTCCAAACTCCTTCCCGGCGGCCCTATTCGAGTTTTCGGCGAATATTCTCTTACCAACTCCTGACTTTCATCGCCTATAAAAATGGGTACAACTAAATTAGCCCTTACCTGCAAACTAGCAAGTAAATCTAGGTGTTTCTTGCTCAAATTGGCAGTATAAATATCTGCCATTGCTTGAATTATTCCGGCGCTGTACAGTGATATATAACTTTCCCCAAAGGATGTTATTGGAACTTCTCTTCCCAGTAGCGGCATCCAATCATCCCCTACAGATTCCACGACAACAATCGCTGTTTCCTCGGAATCAAAACGATAAATTACCGTGCGGTCAGTTTCCAGCAACTGTCGCACTTCTTGTACCGCAGTGCTCAGAGTTTGAGTGAGGTTGAGAGACTGCCGGACTCGCTGGGCGATCGCCGAAACCAGCCGTTCTTGTTCTGCTTGTTCCCGCAGCTTTCTCTCAGCTTGCTTGCGTTCGGTGACATCGCCAATTACCGCAGCCAAGCACAGCGGTTCGCTGCTTTGAGGGTGCTTGACCAGAAAAGCATTTATCACAACATCAATGCGTCTTCCGCTGCGCAAGTGCTGCATTTGACCTTCTCCTTGCCACTGGCCCTGACTGATAATTATTGGCAAAATTTCTTGAGTGAATTTTTGTTTAAAACTTGGGCCGATATAATCCCATATCTCTGTATAAAGCTCTTCCGAAATATTTTCTAAACCCACCATTTTTCTGCCGGCTTCGTTGACAAACAGCGTTTGACCTTCCAGGGTAGCCATACCGATAAAATCGCTGCTGTTTTCAATCAGGGACACAAATTTTTGCCGTTCTTCTTCTCCTTTTTTCCGTTCGGTAATGTCGCGCTTGACGCAGACGTGACAAATTACATCGTTGGCGTTGTTAATCACAGAGTATGCCGCAACGTCGATCGCCAGCGTGCGGCCGGATTTAGTGCAGTTAGTAATTTCGCCCCGAAAATTTCCAGTTTTCGCTAAACTTTTGGCAATTACCGAAAAGCTCTCCCCCGCAACCAGCGGCCACCCTTCTGCTTCTAATTCGGCGTCTGTGTATTCTAGAAGCGTTTGGTGAGCCCGATTTTGTTCGAGGAAAAACCCGTCAGCATCGATAATGACGATCGCATCGTTGGAGTTTAAAAATATTTCTCGGTAAAGTAGGAGTTTTTCCTCAGCTCGCTTGCGTGCGGTGATTTCCCTTTTGACGCTTACGTAACAAACTACATTCCCAGCATCATTGAGAACCGCAAAAGCCGAAAGCTCCACCTCAACTGTTCCCTTTTGCAAAGCCTTAATAAAGGTCATTTCGCCTCGGTAACTCCCCGTTTCGGCCAAGCTTTGCATTACCGACGCAAAAGCCGGTTCTCCCATCTGATTTGCAGGGGTTTTTCCCCACAATTTCGACGCACAGTAACCCAGCAAAGCCGTGTGAGCTTGATTTGTTTCTAAGTAATAGCCTTGGGGGTCTAAAATCGCGATCGCATCGTTGGACTTCAAAAAGATTTGTTGATAAAGTTGCAGCTTCAATTCAGCTTGTTTCCGGGCGCTAATATCCGTGAACAAGCCGTAGTAAACTATCTCCCCCGATGCTTGCAATTCTGGCTGGGAAGCTCCTTGCACCCATTTAAGTTTTCCCGAGGGAGTGACAATTCTTCCTTCCCACCGCCAAGGCTGCAAACTTTCTGCCGAAAGCGTTAACGAGTTGAGAAAATCATCTCGATCTTCGGGATGAATCATGTCAACAATTACATTAATGTCCTGCCCAGCAGCCTCTGGTTCTATTTCATACAATTCTCGGCAGCCGGCGCTCACAAACGAGAAGGCCATCGAGCCGTCTGGATACAAGTCAATTTGATATACTGTACCCGGTACGCTAGCAGTAATTTTTTGCAGTTTGGCTTGGCTTTGATTCCTGGCTTCCTCTGTAGCCTGCAATTGAGTAATCTCCCGAGAAAAACCCAAAACCGCCAATATATTGCCCTCCGCATCGCATAGCGGCTGTTTTTGCGTGTCAAAGATGTGCTGTTTGCCGCCTTCAAAGGCGATCGCCTGGTATGGATTGCGAACAATCTCCCCGGCGAGCACAGCTCGATCGTCCTCGCGGATGCCCCTAAAGAGGCCGTGGCGATCGCCAAATACTAATTCTGCTGGAAATCCCAACTCAATATCATCTTTGCCGATAATTTCCTCAACATCTTTCCCCAAATATGCAGCAAAACTTTGATTTACAAAAATGTATCTAAAGTTTCTATCTTTCGCAAAAATTCTGTCCGGCGCACCGTCTATTAAAGCCCGCAACAATAGTTCTCGACTTTCCGCATCCCCAGCAAAATTATTTTTAGCTTTTCCCTTGACATTGGTCGTTTTAGATGGTAAAATATTTAACGATTTGGCACAAATTTGAGCGACAGTGTGGAGCAAACAAAGGTGCTGAAAATTAAAAGCAGTTGCCTGCTCTGCACCCAGGAAAAATACTCCTAACAATTCTTCACTTTCATCCGGGTGGACTGGTGCCATCAAGACCGACTGAAACTGAGCAATTGGTGGGGGATCGATATTGTGCGCCCAGTCCTGGTTTCCAGAGAGCCATTCAACGCGAGCTGCCTGCAAGCGCCCTTCAATTTGGGCTCTGGCGAGAGCAGTTAAGGGCTGTAAGTGTTGCAGGTATAGTCGATCGTCCGGTAGCGTCAAAATTGCGATCGTCGCGCCAGGAATTAGGCGTAAGAGATGTGCCAAACACGCAGACCAAATTTCCTCAGCGCCAGCGGCGAGTTGTACTTTCTCCGTAAGTTCGTTGAGAACTTGCAGTTCCAAGGTACGCTGGCGGACTTTTGCTTTGAGGCTGGCGGCTAGGATTTGCATAGTGCTCACCACACTGGTTTGGTTATATTATAATTATTGATTTTCAAACTTTTGCGAACAATCATCTTAAAATACATCCGGCGAAAACACAACGGTTTTATATTTATATTACCTTCAACCGCTAAAAAAAAAGGCGCGATCGGGAGCAAAGAGACACTGCTCGATGCAAGCTCTCGCTCCCGCTGCGACAGACACTTAACCTCACACCCAAACACAGATGCAAGTTCCCAACTTCGGTGGTCGAACTAAAAAAAAATCGACCAAAGTTCAAACCATCAAATTCATATCTAGAGTCAATCGAAAATCGCAAATCGCAAATCGATTGACGGTGAAACTACCCCATTAAAATCACGTTATCGATTACATGGATGACGCCGTTATCAGCTTCGATATCCGCAGCGACAACTGTAGCATTTTTCACCTCAAAACCGTCAGAACAATCAATTTTAATCGGCGAACCTTCCAAGGAAGTAACAAAACCGAGTTTTGCCAAATCAGCTTTCTTAAACTTGCCGGAGACGACATGAAACATCAAAATCCTAGTCAGTTGGGGAACGTTCTGCACTAGGGTTGTGATAGTTCCCGGCGGCAATTTCGCAAAAGCATCGTCATTGGGTGCAAAGACAGTAAAAGGACCCGGACTTTTGAGCGCGTCTACTAAATTAGCTACTTGCACGGCTGTTACCAGGGTTTGGAACGAACCCGCACCTACGGCAATATCAACAATATCAGGCATTGTGTTTTACCTCATCTGGGAAAAAAGTTCTATTAAGTATTGTAAAGTGAGGCGGGCAACAATACCTACAGTCTTTTTTGAAAAATTGGTAATTCTTTTGTAGTGAGGACCCAGAGTCCTCAGATTTTTGATTAAGACTCTCTGTCCTCACTACAAACCTAATAATATAGGACTTACCCATGGGAGTCCAAAAACCGGGTTTTTTACGAAAATACTTCGCTACAACCCCCTGATTAGGTAAAAAGCCCGGTTTCTTTGGTCGGAGTGCGTCCAGGACTGTAATAGTTATTTTACCAGATATAATATTACTAACCGCTTGGCAATTTAACGGCACGGGGGTTTACAATTGGTACATTACTGCTGGCGATTGTGATACCCCAATCCTCTGTTTCTAAATCTGCTACTTCAGCATTTAGGTTTTCTCCCTTGTGAATGCTAAAACTGCCGTACAAAATTGAAATTTCAAAAATGTCTGTATGAATCAAAGCTGCTTTCCGGTGCGCGTTTTCACCCAAATGAATGCCAATCAAGTCAGCTAAGGGTTCTTTTACTTCCTCTTCATCATGCACCTCCCACATAATTTCTCGGCAGTCTTGAAAAACTAATGAGTAAGGCAATTGATCGCCTGTAGGATCGTAGATACATTCCAGTAATACTTCATTCCCCCACAAAGACACATTGACATTTTTCACGAGGGATGTAAGTCCACCTAAATTAAGCAAGTTGTAGTCATCAGGCATATTAATTACTCACTTTTTCTCCAGTAATGTGCGTATTAGGAATCTGATTGCCAAATTCATCGCGTGTTTGCAGTACGCTACCATCTTTGTCAAGACGCAAACCCCAGTTTATTCTTCTACCATCTGAGCCATATCGCGGTGCTGGCAGGCGAACAACTTCACTATTAGTGCGGATTATGACTTTTGACCTGTCAGAAAATTTGTATTCAACATAATTTCCTGAAGAACTTTTTACCTTAGCACCCAGTCCGCGCAAAAAGTCATCGACTTCTTGACGAGTCATTCCGGTTAAGTCTCCAAATTCCGATGCAATTCCATTTCCTCCCACTCCCTGACTCGGCACGCAAGTCTCCTCACCAACCATTGCTTATTGGAGTTTAGCACGGTTGAAGAATTGGAACAAGGAAATTCGGCAACGGATTCGCTTTCGGGAGATGGAAGGAAGAAGGAAGAAGGAAGAAGGAAGAAGGAAGTTCGGCAACGGATTCGCAAGGGCGGATGTAACGGATGTAACGGATGTCAGGAAGAAGCAAGAAGGAAGAAGCAAGAATCATTCCTCAAACTCGCAAGGCCCAATGCTTTTCGACCCAATTATTAATTCCCAATGACTAATAATCAATTTCTCAAACAAATAGGGGGTGCCTTGCGCCCCCCTACTAATTAACTAAAACTAACTAAATTAGGAAACAATTATTAGCCGCCGATTTGCACTTTCACCACGCGGTTCTTTTCTGCTTCCGCTTTTGGCAAATTCAGGTGCAAAACTCCATTTTTGTACTCAGCTTCTACACTGTCATTTTGAACTCGTGCGGGTAGGGGAATCACCCGGCGGAACGAACCGTAGCGGAACTCAGAGCGAGTCATGCCTTTATCTTCACTCTTACTTTCGTAACGGCGTTCGCCGCTAATAGCAACAGCTTCTGCGGTTACTTGTACGTCCAAATCCTTAGCTTCCATGCCCGGAACTTCTAACTTAAGGTGGATGGCTTCGGGAGTTTCATCGAGTTCGGCGGCGGGTACAAAAGCAACACCGTTAGATCCGCGCTCGGTTGCCGGGCTCAAGCTATCAAACAACCGATTCATTTCTCGCTGCAAGGAATCCATTTCCCGCAAAGGTTCCCAACGAATAAGTGCCATAACTAATACCTCGACTATCTGAAGTTTTTACTGAAGTTTTTAGGGGTTGAGAAACACTTGACTCAACTTGTATTTAATATATTCCAGCTCCCGAAACTGGGGGATTCGGTTTTCCGCAAAAAGGGCGATCGCATTTCCGAACATTCGCGATCGGTATTGTAAAATCATCCCAGGTACGGGTATCCGATCTAACCCGAACCTGCGATTTTAGATTTTAGATTCGAGCCAGGAATTCCCATCTAAAATCTAAAATCGAAGGTTCGATTAACTCCAACGCGAATGCTGATAAGAAGCGTAGGTATCAAACAAAGCACCCACCAAACCAAAAGTTAGACCGATCACGAAAAAACCCTGGAAGGGACAGCCGCTGCCGAAAGTAGCTAAGAACTGCAAAATCAGGTCTTCTCCAGAACGACCAACTCCTTGGAGAGCAGGGACGAAGCCGATCAGCGAAAAGCTAGTCAATCCCGCGCCGATTAACAATATGGGGGCGATAAAGCTCAACAGGCTGGTCAGCAGTACAGAGCGAAGAAAATTGGGAAAAGTGCTCATAAGAGTCAGTAAATTCAGCTAAACTGCCGAAAGGTGCAAGTAAACAAAACTTGTCCTTTTCTACGATAGGCAGCGATCGCCCTCAGTGGCCGATTCTGTCAGAAATCTTAAATCTTATAGAAAAAACTTGTTTAAGATTTGTAGATAGATTTCATTTTTGGCAGTTGTTCTATACTCGAAATCCTCTTGAGCACCACTACATCTTCCAGCCTCAGTTTGTGGAGTCAGCGGTTGCTGGCAGCAACTTTATTGGGCGGCCAAGTCATGCTGCACTTGCTGAAGGGCAAAATTCACCGCCGCAACACCCTCGACCAAATGGCAGCAGTCGGTCCGGAATCTCTGCTGATTGCTTTGCTGACTGCGGGTTTTGTCGGCATGGTATTTACTATCCAGGTAGCGAGGGAGTTTGTTAACCTCGGTGCCGGCAATGTCGTCGGCGGCGTTTTGGCTTTGTCTTTGACTCGCGAACTCGGCCCGGTCTTAACAGCCGTGATCGTGACGGGACGGGTAGGTTCGGCTTTTGCAGCGGAAATCGGCACGATGCAGGTAACAGAACAGATAGATGCCCTGCTGATGCTCAGAACAGACCCGATAGACTATTTAGTAATTCCCCGGGTCCTTGCTTGCTGCTTGATGCTGCCAATTTTAACCATCATGTGTCTCGTCACCGGCATCGCGGGCGGGCTGCTGATTGCTACGACGATGTACGGCATCTCTCAAAGCGTGTTTTTAGAATCAGTCCGCAATTTCCTGAGTCTGTGGGATATTTGCAGCGCGGCTATTAAGGCTTTTGTGTTCGGTGGTTTAATTGCTGTAATCGGCACTAGCTGGGGTTTGACTACCACCGGCGGGGCAAAAGGCGTCGGTCAATCGACTACTACGGCGGTGGTGACGGCTTTACTGGCTATTTTTATCTTTAACTTTTTCCTGACATGGCTGATGTTTCAGGGGACGGGCTCTAGCGTACTTAAAGGCTTGTAAGCTAGGAAACATATAAAATATGAATAATTGGCAACATTCGCTTACTACCCTTGATTTAAACCCGTGACTACAACTGCCTCTTCGACTGCGCCCACAAGTACGATCGAACTCGCTCCGAGTTATGCGATTCCCTTAGTCCTGGTACTATCCGCTGTACCGCTGCTGTTCGTGCAGAAGTGGGCGAGTTTGTCGGTGGCGCTGTTCGGCTTGTTTCTGATGTACCAAGCCGCCACCCTCCGGCTGCAATTTAGCCCAACCGATTTGGACATTTATCGATCGTCCAACTTAATCCGGCGCTTTCCTTACCGAGAATGGCAAAATTGGCGGATATTTTGGCCCGCTGTGCCGATTTTGTTCTATTTCAAAGAAATTAACAGCATTCACTTTCTGCCGATTCTATTCGATCGTAAAATGCTACAGACCTGCTTAGAACAGCGCTGTCCCCGTCAAGACTAAAAAAGTTGTTAATTTTAAATTTTTAACTTTTCCGTGCCCCACGCCGAACAAAATTTCCCATGAATTCAGACGAATCTCCAACCCAAGAACCGCAACCACAACCAGCCGCGCCAAGCGGTGACGGCGAAGTCGATTTACCCGTGAATGAGACGGAGTACCAAGTTTTATCTCAAACACAGGATTTGTGGATCGACCAAAATGAGCTGCAAGCCGAACTCCCGGCAGAAACAGACCCGCCGCTGGGCGAGGAAGATGCCGAAATTGCCGACTTCATGGCCGGATCTGGCGCCCTCGCCCAAATCCCCCTCAACACCGACGATGGCGAATCAGAAAGTCCGATCGCTCAAATCGAGCCTCCAACAGACTCGCAGCCAACAGCAACCGCAGAAACGGTAACGCCCATCGCAGAAAATGTTACCGAACAGTTGGCCCTGAGAGTCAAAAAATTGCAGCAGCAAGAACAAAATTTGACTGAAAAAATTGCCGCCTTGGAAGCGGACAAAGCCAATGCTATAAAAGCGCTGGGCGAGGCTCAAGCATCGATCGGGCGTTTGGTACAAGACGGCTTGATTCAATTAGATCAGCGCAAACAAGCGCTGCAAATCGAAGTAGAAAAACTCGAACGCCGGCGCGATCGAATTCAAAAGGAAATGCGAACCACTTTTGCCGGCGTTTCCCAAGATTTGGCCATTCGAGTCCAGGGTTTCAAAGACTATCTAGTAGGCAGTTTGCAGGATTTGGCCGCTACCGCCGAACTCTTAGATTTGACGCCGCCGGCGCAAGAGACGCCCAAGCCAATTCCTGCTGAGGAGTCTCAATCCTCAGCACCGATAAATCCCAAATTTGCCGAACAGGGATTTCAAGAACAAGCCAAACAAATTCGCCGCACCCTCGACCAATACCGCACTCTCCCGGACTACTACGGCCCGCCTTGGCAACTCCGCCGCACTTTTGAACCCATCCACGCGGAACGAGTTTCTAACTGGTTTTTCACCCAAGGAGGAAGGGGTGCTTTGCGGACTATGGGTTCGCGCTTGCAAAATATCTTGATTACTTCGACAATTATTTCTGTGCTCAGAAGCGTCTACGGTGGACGGGTGCGGACTTTGGTGCTCGCGAACAGTCCAGAACGTTTGGGAGAGTGGCGCCGGGGTTTGCAGGACTGTTTGGGCATTACTCGCAGCGATTTTGGTCCGGAAAGGGGGATTATTATGTTTGAGTCGGCGGAAGCTTTGGCTCAAAAAGCCGATCGACTGGTGAAAGATGGCAAATTGCCGCTAATTGTCATTGATGAAACTGAGGATTTAATTAGTTTGTCAATCCTGCAATTTCCGCTATGGTTGGCCTTTGCTCCCGATCCGCAAACTTTGATGGCTGCTAAGGATTTTTGATTGGGTAATTGGTAATTGGTAATTGGTGATTGGTAATTGCTAATTGCTAATTGCTAATTATGCTAGGGAAAAGGTTGCAAATTTTAAAAGTACACGAAATCTCAAATTAAAAAATGGCTAGCTGGATAATTTTAAATGGCGCACTGTTAATAGCAGCTTATCTGCTGGGTTCGATTCCGACTGGGTACGCCTTGGGGAAATGGATGCTGGGGATTGATATTCGAGAGGTTGGTTCGGGTTCGACGGGTGCGACTAACGTACTGAGAACTTTGGGGAAGTGGCCGGGGTTGGGGGTGTTGCTGGTTGACGTGTTGAAGGGGGTAAGTGCGATCGTCCTAATCCGCTACATTTACTCTCTCACTTTTACCCAGCAGCTAGCAACCGCAGCAGCTTTAGAAAATACTGCTACTTTCCTCCCTTGGATGGCAACTTTGGCGGGTTTCTCTGCTGTTTTAGGCCACAG
The DNA here is from genome assembly GCF_036702785.1 of Microcoleus sp. AR_TQ3_B6. Classification (NCBI taxonomy): domain Bacteria; kingdom Bacillati; phylum Cyanobacteriota; class Cyanophyceae; order Oscillatoriales; family Microcoleaceae; genus Microcoleus; species Microcoleus sp. AR_TQ3_B6. Next base: position 25,482 of record NZ_JAUBVJ010000080.1, read on the forward strand.
CAAATCAATCTGGCTGGGGTTTACCGGCGGTAAATCGGTGGCTACGAGTTTGGGAGTTTTGCTCGGTTTGTACTGGCCAGTTGGTTTGGGAACTTTCGGAATTTTTGGAATCGTGTTTGCGGTGTCGCGCATTGTTTCTTTAAGCTCGATTATCGGGGCAATTAGCGTTGCTGGATTGATGTTTGCTTTACATCAGCCGCTGGCTTATGTATTGTTTGGAATTGCGGGCGGTGTGTTTGTAATTGTGCGGCATCGCAGCAATATTCAGCGTTTGTTGAACGGTACTGAACCGAGGATTGGGGAGAAATTGGAAACAGCAGCTAGCGATCGATCTATCGTATTGGAAGATGGCTGAGGGAGCTGATTTAAACTGCGATCGCACCTTAAAAAATTCACAGTTGAGCACGCAGCCTCCCTCGCTAGCAGTGTCTGAAATTAACCTTTTGTAGGATGCCTTGCAGCGCATCCTACAGCTTAGAATCCCTGAACAGAAGTAATACTACCTTGAATCTGACTCGGCGTTACATCTGCAACAAAGCCTACTGCATTGCCGGAATTTCTGACTTTGATTAGAGTCCCTGAAGTCAGGATCGATACAGGTCTCAATAAATCTGGCGTAGCAATAAAGGCCACAGCCTGGGAAACTTCCACCTGTATTGTAATGGAGACATTTGTCAAGCTTTCTAAGACTATATCGTTCGCAGTTAAACCATCTGCTAATCCAATGCGATCGAAACCGACTCTGAAACCCCGAATGAAATCCGCCTGATTGACATCACTAACTCCGGCTTCAGGTTGGAGGACGTATAAGTTGCTTCCACTAAATTTAATTGCAGAATTATTATCGTTAAAACCTCCGAGTAAGTCTCTACCCAAACCTCCAACTAGAGTATCAAACCCGTTACCGCTGAATAAAAGGTCATTACCTCTACCTCCCAATAAAATATCATTTCCAGCGTTACCCAAAAGGGCATCTGCATCTTGACCGCCACTGAGATAGTCATTTCCCTCATCTCCAGCCATGGCGTCTTTTCCTTTTCCTCCGAATAAAGAATCGTTGCCAAAACCCCCATTGATAAGATCTTCCCCCTCATTGCCAAAGATCGAATCGCTGGCTATTGAGCCATCCACTGTATCGTCACCTCCCAGCAGCAAAACTTCCCCAGAGGAATTACCTAAACTTCCGAACCGTAAATCCGTGTATTCGGATGTATTGTCGCCAAATAAGCGCGACGATCCTGATGGGTCTCTTTGTAAAGCCATAAAATATTTTCTCCCTAAAATCTCAGATGCCAAGATTATTAAATCAGCCACTCTCAAAGTCAATTCATATATTCATAACTTTGAGTTCATAAAAGTCATAACTTTGAGTTCATAAAAGTCATATTTGTGGTACTATCACACCAACGGGTGCAGCGAGTCAAGGCATTGTAAAAATTTATGTGTCTGAATCCAGGGGATATTCTGCGCGATCGCTACCAAATTATCGGTCAATTAGGTGAGGGAGGATTTGCCACAACCTATACGGCTAACGACGCTTTGGGCAGCCCCGAAAATGCCCTGTGCGTCGTCAAGGAAATTGCGCCTCCTCAATCGAACGAGCCCGATGTTTTGCAGAGAGCACAGGTGCAATTTGAAACAGAAGCTCAATCCCTGATATCTCTGGAACAGTGCTCGCGCATTCCCAGGTTAATCGAGCACTTTCAAGAACAGGGAAAATTTTACTTAATTCAAGAATATTTTGCAGGAAATCCGCTGAATAAGGAGATCGGTTCAGGCAGGCTGTGTAAGGAATCAGAAGTTATTGATTTATTGCAGGACATTTTAGAAGTTTTAGATTGCGTCCACCAAAAACAGATTATTCACCGCGATATTAAACCGTCAAACTTAATCCGATGCCAAAGCACCGGCAAAATTGCCGTGATTGACTTTGGGGCAGTCAAAGGTATTAGCAATTTGGCGATTCAGGGCGGTCAAATAACTCAAACTCGCATCATCGGTACAGACGGTTATATGCCGGCCGAACAGTGGACAAATCAGCCAAGATTTAACAGCGATATCTATGCTGTGGGAATCATCGGCATTCAAGCGATCGCAGGTTTAGATATTGAAGACTTTTTAAATCATAAAAAAACTGGGGAACTTGTCTGGCACTACTCAACCCACGATCGCCCGATGAGAAAAATTAACAGCAAACTGGAAAATATTTTAAACCAGATGGTGCGCTACCACTTTAACGATCGCTATCAATCGGCTGCTGAAGTGTTACAGGATTTGCGATCGGTGGTGCTATCGCCCTCACCGCCGATTGAGACTGCGACGCAGGTGGGAGTGGAATATTCGATCGCCAGTAACAGCAGGACACCTGTAGACTCAAACCCTCGTTTAGTCCTCCCAGATAATTTAAGCGCCGGAGAAAGAATTCTCTTTACCAGTTCTCGTCCTCGGTTAAAGCAAAGAGGAGTTGAAAAATTTGCAGATTCAAATTCAGAGCAAGCTTTTAATTTATTCAAACAATCCTGGCATAAAGAATACGGCAAAGATCCAGAAACTTTAGTTTACCTGAACAATGCTTTTCTGGAGGTCAGCAACGCTCCTTATTACACAATTGCTGTAGTCATTCCGATTTGTGGGAGAAGGCCGGACAGTTTTGCTCTACTTGGTGCTCAGGCAAAAGAATTTCTGCGCGGAGTGGCTCAAGCGCAAACAGAAGTTAATTTGGGACTGTCCAATGCTAGGGATCGGGACTTTCCCGGTCGAGGTTTTTTACCAAGTCAAGCCATTAACGGCAAAGGACTTAAAGTAATTATTGCTGACGATGGAAACGATAAAACAAAGGCAAGACAAAGAGCAATTTCACTGGTAAATCAACCGGATATTTTAGCAGTTGTCGGTCACGCTAGCAGCGAGATGACGATGTACGCTGTAGATATTTACAATAACAATAATCTGGTTTTGATGTCTCCGGGTGCAGCCACGGAAGAGCTGACAGATGAGCCTAAAAAATTTTTCTTTCGGACTCAATATACGAGCAGTTTAATCGCTAGAGATTTAGCGGACTACCTCCTCGCACAAAATCAAAAACAAGCAGCAATTTTATACAATCAGGAAAGCCCATTCAGCGCATCTTTTAAGGAAGAGTACACAACGTATTTTAGAGACCGCAAAGGGGGAAAAATAGTCGGCATTCGCGATTTCGATTTATTTAAAACAGACTTCAACGCCCAAAGAGCGATCGAGGAAATCCAAGCGAACGCAGAAACTGCGATCGTGTTAGTTCCAGACCCTCATGTTAGGGGAGCCTTAAACAGCGCATTTGAGATAATAAAACTTAACGCCGATCGCAATTGGATTGCCGGGGCATGGATGCTGATGTGTCCGCAAATGTTAGAATTTGTATCTGGGCAACCGCAAAAGTTGTTTAATAAACTAATCCTTTCTGTTGGCTGGCATCCCTTAAACAGCCCCAACAAAGAATTTCCTCAACAGGCTCGATTGCTGTGGGGAGAAGAGGGAAATACTCGTATAGCTTCAGGTTACGATGCAGCGCGCGCACTCATAAAGGCATTGGAAATGCAGCAGGAACCAAGTCGCGAAGGAATGCAAAGAACCCTTTCATCTCCTGATTTTTGCGCTTGGGGAGCAACAGGAACCATTCAGTTTAACTCGCCGGAAAATGGCGATCGGAAAAATCATCCCAGCGATTTAGTACATATTGTAGAGTGTCCAAAAGAGCAGTTCGGCCTCGCTTTTGTTCCCGTCAAGTACCCGACAGCGGCAGCGGCTGGTTTAAAGTGCGATTGAACTCGTTTCTGATTGATTCAATTTTCTGGCGTTAGCCGCCCTCGCGGTACATGAACCGCCAGAGGGCGGCGTTACATACTCGTGAGTAAATTATATAAACCCGTTCCCGCCCGATGGTAAAATCAACCTCAACGAGTTCAGCCAGTCGGGGAATCGGAGAATTTATGTGCCTAAAACCAGGGGATATTCTGCGCGATCGCTACCAAATCATCGGTCAATTAGGTGAGGGAGGATTTGCCAGAACCTATACGGCTAAGGACGCTTTAGGCTGCCCCGAAAATCCCCTGTGCGTCGTCAAGGAAATTGAGCCTCCTCAATCGAACGAGCCCGATGTTTTGCACAGGGCAAAGGTGCAATTTGAAACAGAAGCTGAATCCCTGATATCTCTGAAACAGTGTTCGCGCATTCCCAGCTTAATCGAGCACTTTCAAGAACAGGGAAAATTTTACTTAATTCAAGAATATATTGAAGGAAATCCGCTGAACCAAGAGATCGGTTCAGACAGGCAGTTTAGTGAATCAGAAGTTATTGATTTATTGCAGGACATTTTAGAAGTTTTAGATTGCGTCCACAAAAAACATATTATTCACCGCGATATTAAACCGTCAAACTTAATCCGATGCCAAAGAACCGGCAAAATTGCGGTGATTGACTTTGGGGCAGTCAAAGGTATTAGCAATTTGGCGATTCAGGGCGGTCAAATAACTCAAACTCGCATCATCGGTACAGACGGTTATATGCCGGCCGAACAGTGGACAAATCAGCCAAGATTTAACAGCGATATCTATGCTGTGGGAATCATCGGCATTCAAGCGATCGCAGGTTTAGATATTGAAGACTTTTTAAATCATAAAAAAACTGGGGAACTTGTCTGGCACTACTCAACCCACGATCGCCCGATGAGAAAAATTAACAGCAAACTGGAAAATATTTTAAACCAGATGGTGCGCTACCACTTTAACGATCGCTATCAATCCGCTGCTGAAGTGTTACAGGATTTGCGTGAAGCGAAGCTATCCCGTAGGGAATCGCTAACAGCGTTGCACTCACCTGCGCCCCCTCCGCAACAACCTCTGCTGCCGAAGCCTCAACGCCAATGGCAAGATACATTGAGAGTTTGCTTGCCGATCGCGATCGCAGGATTCCTCGGGCTAGCAGCATTTTTAATACACAAAGTTTTCACACCTAAAACTTGTCCTTTAATCCAGGGAGATGCTGTAAGTTGCGGCGAGGAACTCCTGATAAAAACATCTGGCTCTCGCTTAAAAGAAAGGGGAATAAATGAATTTCTTAATGCAAATTATCAATCAGCTTTTAATTTATTTAAACAATCGTGGAACGAAGAAGAACGCAAAGATCCAGAAACTTTAATTTACATGAATAATGCCCTTTTGAAGGCAAAAAAAGCTGATTACTACACCCTGGCAGTTGCCGTTCCCATTAGCAACAGCGAAGGAGGTACTGTCAATTCTGATTTGGCTAGAGAAATGTTGCGCGGCATTGCCCACGCCCAAACAGAAGTCAACCTAGGACTCTTTAATTCCGATCGCAATAACGACTTTCCCGGTCAAGGTTTTTTAGCAGGGAAAGCCATTAATGGCAAGGGTATTAGAGTCATTATCGCTGACGATGCCAATCTGAAAACAGAGGCACAAGCTAGAGCCTCTTCACTCGTGAAGCAAACCGAGATTTTGGGGGTCGTCGGTCACTATACTAGCAAGATGACTGTGCATACAGTGGATATTTATGACAAAAATCACTTGGTCTTAATTTCCCCAGGGAGTACAACGGAACAATTAACAGAAAAACCTCGGAAGTTTTTCTTTCGCACTGTCCCTAGAAATCAAATTACTGCTGAAGCTTTCAAAAACTATCTGACTGAAAACGCAGGTCAGAAAAAAGCGGTGGGTTTCTACTGTCCTGAGATTCAAGCGACTTCTTCATTGTGGGAAGAATTCAGAAAACAGTTTAGACAAGCAGGAGGAAATATTTTCAGCATCACTGAATTCGATTTGTGTAAGAAAAATTTCAACGTAGAACTAGCATTACAAGAAGTCCAACGAAGCGAGAAAACAGCGATCGTCTTAACTACGAGTCATGTCCCGGATGCAGTAAAAAATGCGATGGCACTTATTAAAGCCAATGGCGATCGCCATTGGGTAGTGGGCACCGGGGGAATCTACAGCCAAACAACCTTAGAAACTGCCTCCCAGTTACAGTCTTTTGAGAAACTGGTGACATCATCCTCTTGGCATCCTTTAACTGCTCCCAACCGCACCTTTGCCGATAATGCTCGAAAGCTTTGGGGAGGAAATGTCAACCACCGCACAGCTTTAACCTACGATGCAACTCGGACGCTAATTAAAGCAATAGAAATCCAACAGCAACCCAGCCGCGAAGGGATGCAGAAAACTATTGCGACTCGGAATTTTAGCGCCACAGGAGCAACCGGAACTATTGAGTTTGATGCGAATGGCGATCGCCAAAATTTTCAACCCGAGTTAGTGCATATTGTCAAGTGTCGAAAAGAACAATTCGGTGTAGCTTTTGTTCCCGTCAAGTATCCGACAGCAAAAGCGGCAGGTTTAAAGTGCGATTGAACTCGTTGATGATTGTTTGTGTGCGTTATTCCTGACTTATTTGCCCAATTCTTGAGAACGCAAACAAGCTGCTTTCACCGCTTCGATCAGCGCAGAACGAAAGCCGTTACTCTCTAATTTAGCAATCCCCGCAATAGTTGTGCCGCCGGGACTCGTAACTCGATCTTTCAATTCTGCTGGGTGCATTCCCGTTTCTTGCAATAGCTTCGCCGTACCGAATACTGTTTGCAAAGCTAATTGAGAGGCGATCGCCCGTGGCAAACCTGCAGAAACTCCGCCATCTGTCAAGGCCTCAATCAAAATTGCTACATAACCAGGCCCGGAACCCGAAAGCCCAGTCACCGCATCCAGCATACTCTCAGGTACTTCTACCACTTCTCCCACGGCCTGAAAGATGCGCTTTACCAATTCTAAATCAGCCGGTTGAACAAGTTTTCCCGGAGCGATCGCGCTCATTCCCGCCCCTACCGTTGCTGGAGTATTCGGCATCACCCGCAGCACTCCCCGCCCGGGAAAAGCTGGTTCGAGCTTGCTCAGTGGCACTCCTGCCAAAATCGACACTACCAGCGCTTGTGGCTGGGAATCAGCCGTTTCTCCATTATTTCCCTGTTGGCGATCGGCCGCCACGGCCAATTCCAAAGCTACCGTATCAAAAACTTGCGGTTTAATCGCCAAAAACAGCACTTCTGTAGCCGCAGCAACTTCTAGATTGCTGGCAGTTGTTCCAATCCCGTAGGTTTCCGTCAAAAAGTGGCGCCGTTGAAGCTGTGGGTCGCTCACCAATATTTCTGAAGGCAAATAAACTTTCTGTGCTATTAAGCGGGATAAGAGAGCTTCTCCCATTACCCCGCCGCCGATCGTACCAAATTTTATGTTAGTCATTAGTCATTAGTCATTAGTCATTAGTCATTAGTCAACAGTAGTTATTAGTTATTAGTCATTAGTCAGTCAGCCGTCATTAGTTATCAGTCAACTGTCTTAGCTAAGAGTTAAGCGCCCAGAACTTGCAGAATACAAAATTCAGGAGCTGCCTAGTTAAAAGCTTACGGGCTAATAACTAAAGACTAAAGACTGATGACTGATTACTAATGATGACTGCTGACTGCTGAATGCTGACTAATAACTACTGAGCCATTGGAGCTTGTTCTGCCGGCCAGACTGTCGGTGCAGGAGCCGCAGGGCGGGGCCGTCCTTGGGCTGGAGGCACTTCGTGAACCACACCAGACTGAGTTCTCACCTGCACGCAGCTAGGCGTAAACAAGAAAATACTTTCGCCAATTCGCTCTTGATGACCGTCAAGGGCATAAGTACCGCCCGCCACAAAGTCCACAGCTCTTTGCGCTTGGTCTGGGTCCATCACCGTCAGGTTCAAAACCACAGACTTGCGTTCCTTAAGGGCTCGAATTGCTGCCGGCATCTCTTCAAAAGTGCGCGGCTCCATGACTACCACTTCCGAAATCCCGTTCATAGCTCCAGGCATTCCAATCACGTTATTCATTACTGACCCTACTCCCCCGGTTGGTGCAACGACATCCATACCTGTCGATCCTACTACTGACCGCTCCCGCATTCTACGATTTTGACGACGTTCTTCTTCTGCTGCTGCGACTGCAGCGGGGTTCGGTTCAGGCGCTGGGTAAAAGTTCTGATACCGCTCCCCTTCGGTTTCGTCGTACACATCATCGTAATCAGGCTCATTGTTGATGCCTACAAAATCTCGCAGTTTAGAAAAAATATTCATCACAAAAAATGGGTAGAAATTCCGTGCTTCTAGCACGGCTTTATATTTTTGATTTACTACCGCCTTGGGATTAGTTAACGGGATTGTACTTTTGTATTGCACTTTCAACGGGACAATTACCGCTTCCAATCTTCCAATCCTGTACGCATAGTATTTTGCTCAATTGAGCCTCCCATGAATGGGGTAATGTTAGCTTCGACAATGTTTCGAGAGCTTGTTAGACCTGCAACACGGTTCCAGTGACCTTAGAACTGTTTAATTGGTTCGGACAGAGCTCTTGACTAGCTACGCATCCACAGGGTGTCGTGACTCTCAAAACGTAGGCAATTAAGCCTCAGTCTGGTCAGTACGGCTTGCCAGATTTCTCTTGCAAGCCCCGTGTCTTTAGACCGGGGTTACTGACGCTCCTTCACGACTTTGCGGCCCCGACTATACTCGCGTTGCGCGTTAGTCGCGAGTGGCTGACTACTCTATATTTAACCTAAATTGTCTTTATCAGAAGATTTCAATTATTTATCCCCTCCTAGAGCCAAATAAGGTTTGTCCGACGCGTACCATAGTAGCACCTGCTCGAATTGCCAAATGATAATCTCCCGACATCCCCATCGAGAGCTGATGCATTTGAATGCAGGGAAAATTTTGCTGCTGGATTTTGTCAGCAAGTTCGCGAGTGCTGTTAAATAATTCTAGGATTTGCGACTCATTTAAGCCCTGTGGGGGTATTGTCATCAAACCTTGAATTTTGATATTCTGACATTTGTTGAGTTCGGGAAGGTCGGCTAGCAGTTCTGGAACGCTCCAGCCGTATTTGTCCGGGTCGGGCAACATTTTGACTTGCAGGCAGACTTGGGGAGAGCAGGACTTTTCGCCCGCCAAGCGCGAAAGTCGCTGAGCGATTTTTAAATTGTCTAGAGAATGAATCCACTGGAAATGCTCTAGGGCTTTGGCGGCTTTGTTGGCTTGCAAGTGGCCGATTAAGTGCCAGTTGATATCCGGTAAATCTTGCAGTTGGCTTTGTTTTTCGGCAGTCTCTTGAACCTTACTCTCGCCAAAATCCCGGATACCGGCGTTGTATGCTTCGCGGATAGCGTCAGTCGGTACCTGTTTGGTAACGGCAATTAACCGCACTGATTCGGGCAAGTGTTGGCGAATGCTGTTAATTCGAGAGGCTATGGTCATGGTTGCTCAACGCTCTTGACTGGAGGGAAGGAAAATTAAGACAGTTACCAATTACCAAATTACTGATTTTCGTTATTGATTCGTTATTGAAACGTGCGCTGGTGAATGGTCTGCAATTGGTCGTACTCTTGATATTGACCGCTGCGACGCAGGGTTCGCAGGCGAATTTCAACCATGAGGCGAGCGTCGGAGCGG
>NZ_JAUBVJ010000081.1:0-22283 GCF_036702785.1 Microcoleus sp. AR_TQ3_B6
TTGATAAGGATCGCGAATTAAATAACTTACAATTTTAATTGTTATTGTGGGATGGGCGTCCCGCCCGTCCAAAAAGGACGGGCGGGACGCCCATCCCACTTTCAAGAGTGGAAGTTATTTAATTGTCATTCCTTAACAGCTACTTACCCTCGATCGCAAACAGCAAATAGCGAGCTAAATTCAGAAGTTGCCCCCTCAAAAAATACTAAAATGCGCTCGCTCGTACAAATTCATCCCAATTGCTAAGCAGGAGAGAATTTTAATGGAACTTACAAGCAATAACACGATCGCGGAAATCCTAGAAAGACACAAAGCAGAGTTACTAGCAGACTGGCTCAAAGAACTGCAAAATACTGGGCTGCAGCCCGACGACTCGATCTGAGCCAAAGAATTGCGTTGCGAGTGTCAAGAGTTCCTGTAATTGCTCCACATTGCAGTCGGGCACGGTAACTTTAGCGACATCCAGACACCAGAATGGGAAAAGATGCGGGTGCTGCTAGCATCCGTTTCGCGCCAGCCCAAATCGATCGTACTCAACAAACAGTTTGTTTTGCCGGAATTGGCAACATCAGCGGTGTAATGGTGACAGATCGCCAAACCCGCAGCATAGTTTCGTACAATGGCACAGTTGGACATTTGATGCCAAAAGTAGCAGAATTTGTCTATCCTTAGTCGCAGCAGTCCCTACTCATCCTGCACTCCGACGGTTTGGCGGCCCAGTGGAATTTAAACCACTACCCGGGTTTAGGCGCCAGACACCGTGCTTTAATTGCAGCCGTGCTCTACCGGGACTTCAAACGCACTCGCGATGACATGAGAGTTATAGTAGTAAAGGTGAGAGAAGCAGCGTGAGTTACCGAATCCTGACGGCCCAAGTCCGCTTTGAACAAGACATCGTACAAGTACGCCAAAAAGCTCGCCAAATTGCCGCTGGGCTGGGATTCGATTCCCAAGCACAAACCCGCATCGCCACAGCAGTTTCCGAAATTGCCCGCAATGCTTTCAAATATGCAGGTGGGGGCACAGTAGAATTCATTGTGGAAGGGGAATCGCCCCAAATTTTTCGGACTCGGATTTCCGACACCGGGCCGGGCATTGCTGATTTAGCATTTGTGTTAAGCCCCAATTTTCGATCGCAAACCGGTGCGGGACTCGGTTTAACAGCAGCAAAACGGTTGATGCACGAGGTGGAAATCGATTCGGGGCCCGATCGCGGCACGACTGTACAATTAATTAAGCACTTTTCCAAACATATGCCTGTCCTGAGTGCGATCGAACTAAATCAATTAGTTGACAAACTAACGCGCCAAATCCCCGAAGATCCCTACGCCGAAATTCAGCAGCAAAATCAAGAATTACTTCGCACTTTAGAGGAACTCCGCCAGCGTCAAGAAGAACTCGTACAATTAAACCAACAACTAGAAGATACCAATCGCGGAGTCGTGGCACTTTACGCCGAATTGAACGATAAAGCCGAATCTCTCCGGCGAGAAGCCCAACTCAAAACCAGCTTTCTCTCCAATATGAGCCACGAGTTTCGCACTCCGCTAACGGCAATTATGCTGCTTTCGGAAATATTGTTAAATCGCCTCGACGGAGAACTTTCAGCCGAACAGGAAAAGCAAGTAAATTACATACACAAATCCGCTGAGTGTCTCGCAGAACTTGTCAACGATTCGTTAGATTTAGCCAAAGTGGAAGCCGGAAAACTAACTCTTCGCGTGGCTAATTTTGAAGTCGAAGATTTGTTCAGCGCGCTGCGAGGAATGATGCGCCCCCTGCTTCCCCAAAACTCGGCTGTTACTCTGATTTTTGAAGCGCCTCTAGAACTTCCCACCCTCACAACCGACGAGGGAAAAGTTTCTCAGATTTTGCGCAATCTGATTTCTAATGCCCTCAAGTTTACCGAAGCAGGCGAAGTTCGAGTTGCTGCGGAAATAGGAGAGGGGGAAACAGTTACTTTTTCAGTGGCAGATACGGGCATTGGCATTTCCCCACGCGACCAAAGGCGGATTTTTGAAGAATTTGTCCAAATAGAAAATCCATTGCAGAAGGGCGTCAAAGGTACCGGATTGGGATTGTCTCTGTGCAAAAAACTGGCGGCTTTTCTGGGGGGAAGTATTGAAATTACCAGTTCGCCCGGAGTGGGTTCGACTTTTTTTGTCAAACTGCCGATCGTGTATGATCCACATGAAGAAAACTCTTTGGAAATGTCCGCGGCTAAGGGAGATGAACTACCGCTGGGGCTCGCAAATTCTCCCTCGTCAGCGCCGGATTCATCAGCAAAAGTTTTGATGGGGGAGGATGAAGATAGTTTTTCGGTATTTGCTGAAAAACTTCTGCGCACAAATTCATTGTACGGCGATCCAGGCAGCCAAGAAAGTTGAAAAACTGCGCTCGGCTGCTTTTTGAGCAACCGAGCGCAATTTTTCAAGGGCGTTATGATGCCGGATCTGGCCGGATTTGAGGTTTGGAAGAATCGTCATGACTTCCCAACATTGAGAAATTTGGGAATAGGAGGATTTGTCTACCGATACAGTTGTGGTGCTTTCTCAAAGGAATACCTCCCGCCAGCAGGCGATCGCTCAAATTAAATCCGCTCTCATTAAGGCAGCAGTTAATTTATAATAATTTTGAAAAGTAGTGCTACATATATATAGATTGTATGCGAGCATCTGGAGCGGCTGAGGCCAAGCCTAAGTCGTGACGGGTATCTGCGACAATTAATAATTGGTATAAGACAGAGGATTGTAGCAAGACTTTTTAAAATTGGTATTGTTTGATAGCAGCCAATATTTATTTAATTTGCAACAGCATTTAACCTTGGTGCTGTAAAATATAGCAGTTCTCGCTTGCCGACAATATAGTAGGGACTTAGGCAGTGCCTTTTTTCGTGTCCGCGGCTAAAATCCATAATCAATCTCGCTAGTTGAGCGAGTCTCGCTCCCCCCTACCTGAAGAAGGGTGGAACTGGAAGCAGTTTCAAAATCCCCCTTTTTAAGGCGGATGCGAGGGGTATCGAGGCTGCGGTAAAAATGAGAGAGACAGAGGGTTTTAGCCGGATTGTTGACAAGCCTTGGGTGCGGCGCCACGTCTCGATCGAATATCCGCGCTTATTTATTAGTGAAAAATGAGACCTGTTTAAAAGAATAATGCAAATGTAAGCAAGATCCAAAGCCATATAGAGTAAGCTATTCCCGAATCTAAAATCTAAAATCGTATGACTTTCATCTCCCTTGAATATGCCCAGTTTCTGCTAGTTTTATTTGCGGCTTACTGGTTGGTTCCGGTGCCGTGGTGGCGGCTGTTTATCATGCTGGCCGCTAGTCTAATTTTTTACGCTTCGCTGCAAATTTTGTACATTCCTCTGCTGTTAGCCGGTATGCTGTTTAATTACTGCTTGGCGATGGCGATTGGAGAACCTCTGGATTGGCGGATTGCTAATGAATCTTGGAACCGCCGCCGTTTGTGGCTGCTGTGGATAGGAATTTGCTTGAATGTGTTGCTGCTTCTGGGCTTTAAGTATGTGCCTTTTTTATTGAGTTCGATCGGCACTTTGTTAAATTGGCCTTTTGCTCTCGACGGTGCTGACTGGGTGAAAAGTCACGTCATCGCACCCCTGGGATTGAGTTTCTTTTGCTTTGAGTGCATTGCTTATTTGATTGACGTGTACCGAGGCGCACCTGCTGCTACTTCGCTGCTGCACTTTGCTGCTTACAAGTTGTTTTTTGCGAAACTGATTTCCGGCCCGATTACTCGGTATCACAACTTGATCTATCAACTGAAAACCCAGCAATTTCCGACGCCCGATCGCCTTTCTGAGGCACTTTGGACGATCGCCTTCGGTGCAGTAAAAAAAGGTCTTTTCGCAGATAACTTGGGAATTTATGTCGATTTAAGCTTTACCAACTTGCAGCGGGCGGGTAGCGAGGATTTGTGGCTGGCGATTTTTGCTTACGGGCTGCAACTTTATCTCGATTTTAGTGGCTATGTTGACATGGCGCGCGGTACTGCTTTACTGCTGGGTTGGTATTTGCCACCAAATTTTGATTTCCCTTATTTTAGTGCCAGCATAGCCGATTTTTGGCGCAGGTGGCACATGACTTTAGGGGATTGGTTGCGCAATTATTTGTATTTTCCTTTGGGGGGTTCGCGAGTCGGTTTGTGGCGCACTTGTCTGAATTTGTCGCTGGTAATGTTAATTGCGGGAATTTGGCACGGGGCGGCTTGGGGATTTATTGTGTGGGGAGGTTTGCACGGTTTGGCTTTAGCGGTTCACCGGCTGACTGATGTGCTGTTTAAGCGGTTGCGGCTGGAGTTTTTGTGGGAAAATCCGATCGGAATTGCGATCGGTTGGCTGTTGACTCAGGCGATGGTTTTTGGTAGTTGGGTATTTTTCCGCCTTCCCGATTTAAAGGATTCTGGATGGGCGATTTCGCATTTGTGGGGACACACTGCTGACGTGCAGTTTGCAAATAAAGTTTATGTGGAAGCTTTGGGTTTGGAAAGAGTGCATTTAACTTGGATGTTGGCGGCTTTGGCTGCGGCGATGCTGGGGAATTATGCGTTGAGTCGGGGTTTTAAGTTAGAGTTAAATTGGCCGATGAAATTGGTGTTAGTGCCGCTTTGTTTGTATGCGGTTTGGGTGTTGGCTCCCGAAGGCGGTTTGCCTTATATTTATTTTGATTTTTAGGGTATTCTAGCAGAAGGAAGAAGGAAGAAGGAAGAAGAAAGAAGCAATAAAATCTATCGTTTCAGCCATTAAAAACCTCCTAACCGTCTTGGCGGTTGCTATATTTTATTTTCCTTTTATTCCCCGTAAGGTGCGCCGAAGTGATTCCCCACTTTGGTGCGTGGTGCGCACCCTACAACTCACAGTCAACAGTCAACAGTCAACAGTCAACAGTCAACAGTCAACAGTCAACTATCATTTCGAAGAGTGAACCCTACAACTGATAAGAACACCAGTCGCTCCAGCTACCGACATAAAGTTTAGCATCGGGAATCCCAGCAATTTCTAAAGACAGTAAATTAACGCAAGCCGTCACGCCGGAACCGCAATAAACGATGATTTCTTCCGCTTTTTCTAATTCCGTCCACCGGTGTTTTTGTTCCGAGCTCGATCGCACTTTTCCACTTTGATCCGTCACATCTTGCCAAGGATAGTTAACCGCACCCGGAATGTGACCTGCAATGGGGTCTATCGGCTCCCGCAAACCTTCATATCGCTCGCTTTCTCGCGAATCAACCAAAACCGTTCCCGGCAAGTCTTTACGCTCTTTCACTGCCTCAATATCTACCGCCAAATCCTGCTGCAAGCGGGCAACAAAGTTACCCTTGCGGGGTTCTGGCAAAATATTTGTTACCGGATATCCGGCCGCTTTCCAGCCGCTGAAACCGCCGTCTAACAAAGCGACTTTGCTGTGTCCCATATATCGCAACAGCCACCACAAACGAGCCGCAAAAGCCAGCCGCGAATCGTCATAGGCGATGACTAAAGTTTCTGCTGAATTAATTCCGATTCCGCTCAATTTATCAGCTAATTCTTCAATATTTGGCAGCGGATGCCTGCCGCCGTGTTTGCCCACTGAACTCGCGAGGTCGCGGTTTAAATCTAAATAGAAAGCTCCGGGAATGTGACTTTCTTGATATTGTTTTTGTCCCAATTCTGGGTCGGCGAGGGAAAACCGACAGTCAATAATTACAACTTCCGGATTTTCGGTATTGGTGGCTAACCATTCAGGAGAAACGATTAAAGTGTTGTCAGTCATAATTCTTCAAATCTATGTTTTAACATCTATCGGGAAGGAGCTTTTTTCTCGGGTTCTGCTTGGTCGGAAGGAGATTTCTTAGAAGTTCCTTTCTCCGATGATCTTTTTTCAGAATTGGATTTTTTAGGAGTTGCTTTCTCCGAAGTTTCTTTTGGCGAATTGGTTTTTTTAGGAGTTGCTTTCTCCGAAGATGCTTTTTCGGCTGGGGCGGGAGTTGGAGTTGGTCCAGGGGGATTTACTGCTGCTTCTTGAGCGTAAAGCAGATATTTCTGATACTCGATCACTTTGGTCTGAGCTAGTTGATGGTTGGGGCTAGACTGCGGTACTCTTCTCATTAATGATACCGCTTCTTGCCAGCGATCGGTAACTGTCGCCCAATCTTCCTTGGTTTTTGCTGCTCGCCCCAATTCTGCTGCTTTGACTGCGCTGTTAACGGCTTCTCGAAAAGTATCTGGTGCAGTATCCGGTGCAGTTGCTAAATTTGCTGTTTCATCTAGATTTTTCCCCGCTGTTGCTGCTTGCTGGTTCACAATCTTACCGACAAACGCCACTACGGCGATCGCCAACATACCCGTCACCAGCCCAACTACAATAAAAGTCGATCGCAGCCGGTTCTCAAATGCCGCCATTTCCGGCGGTTTTTCCTCCTCAATATTGCTCTCCATCTCTGTGCCATCCTCCATATTAGCAACCGCAGAATTGGGCGCAGATTCTACCCCAAAGCTTTGTGGTTCAAAATTGCTGTTCTCCAAACTAAACTCTTGACTCCAAGCAGCAGCAATCTGACCGCTTTCTCTGCCCTCAACCTTCACTTTGCGAATCGAATCAGGCTGCAAATTCGTCAGCTCAGTGCGGACAAAATCAACTAACGTATCTTCTCTCGGTACCTGCTCGGCCTCAAGAATTATATCCAAACAGTCGCCGTCGAGTTTCGCGGAGGCTGTGATGCCTTCAGATTGCAACTGACCCTCGAGCCAAGATGCGATCGCAGTGGCGAGATTTCCCTGCTTGGCAAGTTCCTGAAAATTAAGCTCTGTCATAGCTGGACACCTGATAATGCAGAAGGAATGAAAAAGTCATAAATAGTTTTTTTAAGTTGAAAACACCCTAACTGAAATTCAATGAATAGTATAATATATAGCGGCAAATCCCAGCCCAAAGATGCAAATTATCACTCTCGCTCCCCCTCGCATCCCTTGGCGAAGGACTTGGATTGCTTGGCTTTAAGCCGAACTCAGGTTTTTAGTGAGGAATGCAAGTCCTCTAGCTGAGCCGCCAAATACTGCTGCACCGGGTTTTTGATACCGGGCGCGCCAGTTCAGATATCGCAAGCATCGCCTCTAAAACCGACATCCGCCTGGAAAAAGTCTCGATCGCGCGGATTCGAGATTTGAGATTAAAAAATTGTGCGATCGCAGTGCCATCGCAGGACAGCGAGTGATATCATCAGTTAGTCAATATTCAAGTTTTTATAGCAAAAAACTCGATCGCACAATGGTAGCAATAGCAATTTTAGCTGCTGGACGCGGCACGCGCATGAAATCTGACTTGCCCAAAGTTCTACACGAATTGGCCGGTCGATCGCTAGTTGAGCGAGTCCTCCAAAGTTGTCAAGAAATTCAAATTTCCCGGCGCATTGTCATCGTCGGTTATCGAGGCGAACTCGTAAAAGAAGCTTTGATGGGCGGTAAAGAAATACGGGACAATCCTCAATCTCCTCCCCTAGAATTTGTCGAACAAACCGAACAATTGGGAACCGGCCACGCCATCCAACAATTGCTGCCTCACTTACAGGGATTCCAAGGAGATTTGCTGGTATTAAATGGAGATGTACCTTTGCTGAGGTCAGAAACTATCAAACAATTGATGGCAATTCACAAACAGCACCAAAACTCTGCTACTTTATTGACAGCTAATTTGCCGAATCCTCAAGGATACGGGCGAGTATTTACCGACAGTCAAAACTTAGTCCAGCAAATTGTCGAAGACCGCGACTGCACACAAGCTCAAAAGCAAAGCCACCGAATTAATGCAGGTGTTTACTGCTTTCACTGGCCGGATCTAGAGAAAATTTTGCCAGAATTGAAGGCAGACAACGACCAAAAAGAATATTACCTAACCGATACGGTAAATTTCCTCTCTCCGGTGATGGCGGTGGATGTCGAAGATTATCAAGAAATATTGGGAATTAACGATCGCAAACATTTAGCCACAGCTTGCGATATTTTGCAAAGGCGGGTAAAGGACAAGTGGATGACGGCGGGAGTGACACTGCTCGATCCCAACAGCATCACCATCGACGATACGGTAGAGTTGCAGCCGGATGTGGTAATTGAACCGCAAACTCACTTGCGGGGAAAAACTTCGATAGCCTCGGGGAGTCGCATCGGCCCCGGCAGTTTGATCGAAAACAGTCAAATTGCAGAAAACGTGACTGTGCTTTATTCGGTGGTTTCTGACAGTACGGTAGCCCAAAATTCGCGGATTGGCCCTTACGCACACTTGCGGGGACACGCAGAAATTGGGGCCAACTGTCGCGTCGGCAATTTTGTAGAAGTGAAAAATACTCAAATAGGCGATCGAAGTAATGCCGCTCACTTGTCTTATTTAGGCGACGCGACTTTGGGAGAAAAAGTTAACATCGGTGCTGGGACAATTACCGCGAATTACGACGGAAAAAACAAGCACAAAACTCAAATAGGCGATCGAACTAAAATCGGTTCTAACAGCGTGCTGGTTGCACCGATAACTTTGGGGGAAGATGTTACTGTAGCGGCGGGTTCTGTAGTGACGGAAGATGTGTCAAATGACTGTTTAGTAATTGCCCGTTCCCGGCAAGCTGTCAAACCAGGTTGGAAGTTAAAAGAACCTAAAAAGTGAACAATCGTTCACTTTTTTGATGATGAGTTTCCACCCGATGGGAAATTGTGTCCTCGATACCAAAGAAACCGGGTTTTTATAACGGGAGCGATGGCGCTCTACGAGAGATTTTTGTAAAAAACCCGGTTTGTGCGTAAGTCGGCAAGCTTGAGAAATCCCATTTCTCGCACTCGGCTATTTTTTGTTATTTTTGCTGGTGCAGATAGTTCTTAATCACTTTAGCGATTTTTTGTTGCTCGTAGCGGTTCATAGTTTTGGGCAGGGATATGCGAGAGCCTCCACAAACTAACAGTCTGACTTCGTACCAAATGTCATTATCCTGATCTTTTGTGCGAGCGACTTCCACGCCATAAATCTCGCACAGAGAGTGTTGAATTAGCTTAGTTCTCAACAAACCCTGCTGTTTAACAGTCAGAGTATCTAAAGTTCTATCAAAGCTATAAATTTCCTTTTTCCCGAAGGATATTACTGCTATCCCTGCTGTCACAAATATGGCTCCTATCCCTGGAAACAAACTGTCGTATTGCTTTAATTCCAGCAATCTGCGATCCGCATTTTTAACAAAAGAATTGATTTCCGAAACAATAGCATCTTTATCCCCCCAGTGGGTATAGTTACCAGCGAAACGAACATAGCCAGCATCAGTCAGAAGTACCACTTTGCTGGTGTAGCCCGCTGTGACAACTTTAGCTCCCTGCAAAGAAGCAAGCTGAATTTCTTGAATCTTCGACCCCAGCAAGCTCGATCGCACCAACTGACAATTCCCTTGTGTTCCTTGCACTCGGTGACAAGAGAGGCTTACCAAATGGTAATCAAACGCAACGCATTTCAGTCCAAATAGCATTAACAAACAGCTAGGCACCCAAAAATCAAATACGCCACGAGTCTGAATTTTTAATTCAGTCGCTGTTTGCTCGATTATTTTCATTTATTTTACCCTTAAATTCAAAAAAGGATATTACCGGCCCCTATCTTTGCTGCGCTCCGTCCAATTGTTAACTTATATATTATTTGAAGTTGTCCTATGGCCTGAGCCTTTTTATTTTGCTAATATATTAGCACTAAAATGTCGCGAGTATACTTGTGGCTGGCTTTGAGATAGCTTTCCGTCCTTTATCGCTGGTGATTGACTTGGGCGATCGCTCGCTTAGATACTAACACATCTCGATAGCTATACCGTTTTTTAGCACCCCAGCAGGACTTAATAAATTCTTGATAATTGAACAATTACAAAAGCCTAGCTTTAGAGATTCTTCACAATTTATAATCCGTAGGAATTTTTAAGAAACGATATTTGGGACGATTGTTAATTGACGTAAATCAACAATCTTTATAACTTCCATCGCCGGCTTTCAGTCGCAATTTGGTAGGTCAATAACCGTACCACCCGTTATAAGTTCAGTTCTAAAGATATAATTTTTCGCGTTGCCAAACATATTTTAACACCCCACTCAGGACAAACATTCCTCCAAATATCCATCCAAACCAACGATCGTCTTGACCTACATTTAACGATTTAATCTCGGTGTTTTTAACAAAAGAATTTATCTGATTGGCAATATGATTTTTGTCTCCCCAACGAGTAGCATTTCCCAGCGGAATTCCGCCTGTTTTTGTTAACACTACAACCTGGCTGCTACCCTTGCTTTTTTGAACAACTTTGCCTCCCTGTAAATCATCCAGAGAGATTTCTTGACTGCTTGAAACCCATAACTTTGATTCTGTAAGTTTGCAATTACCTTGCTTAGTTTCTATTCGCTGGCAAATTAGAGTTGTATTTGGTGAGATGTGAACCAGAAATAATCCCACAATAATGAAAGGCAAGCTAGATAATAAGTCTAGCCAGATGTTAGAAGTTTGAATTTTTAGTTGAGAATATGGTGTACCTTCGAGCTTTTTCATAAGTTTATCCTATTGATAACACAACGGGAATCGCTAATTTACCTGCTGTGTAAATTGTATCATCAGGCACAGACTATTGTCGAGAACATTTTTTTAGTTCGATCGCCCGTCGAGGTAGCTGCGAATCCAATCAGCGATTTTTTGTTGCTCTTTCTGATTTGAGCTACCGCCTAAAGATAGGCGATCGCCCTCATCCATTAGCAAACAAACCTTGTATAACGTATCGTTTTCGCGGTATATTGTTTCTAATTTGACTTCAGCAATTTCGCTGAGCGATCGTTGGGCAAATTCATTAACCCATATCCCTTTTTTCTTAAGAGTTAAGGTACTTGCATCTTTGTCAAAAATGTAAGTTTCACAAATCAAACAACGCAACACACTAGACATTACTCCAAAACCAATCACTAAAAACAAGCTAAGAAAAAGCATTGTCCCCAAAAAAAATAATCGGTTATCTTGTTTTATCACCAATTCTTCCGTCGAGGTTTCTATATATTTATTGAACGAATTTGCATCATCTGCACTTTGATTTTCTAGCAAAATTTCCCCTTCCTTAGTTACCAAAAACACCTTATTCACAGTCATTGGGTTGCCATCACTATCGGTAGTCTGGCTTTTCTCAAGTCTAGCTCCCTGAACTTGCTCGATCGAGGTTAAGTCGCCTTTCTTTAATCCCATAAAAGTTGACCTACTGAGTTCGCAACTTGCGATTTTTGGCTCAATTTTGTTGCAGGAAAGTCTTTCCACTCCAGCAGAAGGGATAATGAAGAACATCATAAACAAAGGTATTCCACAAAATCCCGTTACCCATATGGTATAATAGATCGCACGATAAATTATTTCTCCTATATTATTAAGCTTGAGAAGATATTCGCTTTTTTTGATAATTTTCATTTGAGGTATCAGCTCCCGTGTAATTGATTGAGATTTTCCACAAACCTTAGCAGGATTTAGATTAAGAACTTTAGTCTCTGATTTCTACAGAAAAGCTCTTAACTACAATTCTTAAACAAATTTCTTTTAAGGTCAATTCATAAATTCATTAATTAAGTTCATAAAAGTCATAATTATATTTTGATGGCGGACTCTCCTGCCCAGCCCACAAGAGTTGCATCAAACTTGGCTGTAAAGTTTAGATGTCGGATAATTAGGACTTAAATGGAGTCCAAAAACCGGGTTTGAGCGACGAAAATACTTTATTTCCACCCGCACACGGGCTCCAAAAACCCCGTTTCGAGGAGTCGGAGTGCGTAAATCCCGATCGTCTGAACCTTACTTTCCAAGCATTCCCCAATAAGCCATGCCGTACAATTGGGCTACCTGCATTGCTTCCTCGTCATAGCCTTGACTTTTGAAAATAGCCTCCGCCTTTTTTAGGTAGCCAATTGCTTGTTCTTTATTTTTTGTTTTGTCTTGACTAATCAAAGCTAATGCCAATTTTATGTGAGCCTCAGCATCAGTAGGGTCACTTTTGATTGCGGTTTCCCAGTGGAGAATCTCTTCTTCTACAGTCTTCCATTGAAGTTCTTCGCTAAAAATTTGTTGGCTTTGAAAGCCGCCAAGACCGTAATTTCTGATATCCAAAAAATTCGCAATGATTTCAGCTTTTTTGTGCTTGTTTCCCAAACCACTGGTGAAAGAAGAAGTTAGATGAACACGTCGCTTACCTGATTCCAACACAAGACAGACGCGATACGTATTACTACTGTCACTACTCGTCATCTCTTGTATCTCCACGCCTGAAATATCTTGAATCAGGTGTTTGACAACTTTCGTTTTGCCAAGGAGTGGTTTATGCCGCTTGATAGTCATATGACCGAGCTTTTTATCAAATGTAATGGTGTCAATCTCTACAAATATCACCAAAAGCAAACCAACGACGGCAAATAAATAAACGAAAAAATTGCCTGAAGACCAACCCCCAAACAAACCCATTACTAAAAAACTCCCCCCAACTAATAGGTGTATCCAAAATGCGGACATCTCTTGGAATTCGAGCTTGTCTGATGTCTGTTTCATGATTTTATGTTTAATCCATTTCAAGTGAATGTTCAAGGATAATGGTTTAAGTCTGCGCCGACCGACTTAGACTGATAAAAAACCGTAAATGTTTAAGCTGTGGATTATTTTGTCTTTGCTTGGGCGATCGCCTTTTTGGTATCCTCAACACCCTTGAGGGCCTCAGCATCGGCGGGATTTGCTTGTACAGCTCTGTTAAAATTGATTAAAGCTGTTTGATAGTCTCTCTTCTGGTAGGCTAATTTCCCAAGCTGCATCGATTGATTGAAGTCATATTGTTGACCGCCAACAGTACCAAAATTAGGCTCAGCACCTGGTGTTGCATCGGCAGCAGGAGATTGCTCTTGAATTGGTGATGGAGAAGTGTTGAAATCCGAAGGAAAAGAAGAGGGCGATTGCTCGCTATAGCCCTGCTGTCCATTAACCCCAGACTGAGAGCTTGGCTTGAAATCTTTGGCGTGAAATACATAAGTAGTAAAGCCTCCTAATAGAAACATTAGCAAGCCACCACATTGAACTAAAAATGCTTTCCTGATTTTGAGATTGCTCCAGTATTTTACATGAAAAACCAATCCGGCAAAGGGGATAAAAAAGTAAAGCAATCCCCAAACAGTTTCCTGTTGGAAAGCTAGAACTAATCCCCAGATATAACCAGCAAAACTTAAAACAAAACCCAGGAGGAAAAATAAGCCGATCGCAATTCCAGACATTTTCTATTTCTCCGGTTGATGTATGGTTGTTTGGCAAACTGTAAAGGTACAGAAAAGCTCTTAACTACAATTCTTCAACAAATTTATTTTAAGGTCAATTCAGAAAATTCATTAATTAAGTTCATAAAAGTCATAATTATATTTTGATGGCGGACTCTCCTGCCCAGCCCACAATAGTTGCATCAAACTTGGCTGTAAAGTTTAGATGTCGGATAATTAGGACTTAGATAGAGCCCAGAAACCGGGTTTGAGCGACGAAAATACTTTATTTCCGGCCGCAGCCAAGGTAAAAAACCCGGTTTCGAGGAGTCGGAGTGCGTAAATCCTGATAACCTGAACCTTACTTTCCAAGCATTCCCAAATAAGCCATGCCGTGCAATTGGGCCACCTGCATTGCTTCCTCGTCATAGCCTTGACTTTTGAAAATAGCCTCCGCCTTTTTTAGGTAGCCCATTGCTTGTTCCTTATTTTTTACTTTGTCTTGACTAATCAAAGCTAATGCCAATTTTATGTGAGCATCAGCATCATTAGGGTCACTTTTGATGGCGGTTTCCCAGTGGAGAATCTCTTCTTATACAGTCTTCCATTGAAATTCTTCGCTAAAAGTTTGTTGGCTGGAAAGCCGTCAATACCGTAATTTCTGATATCCAAAAATCTCGCAATGACTTCAGCTTTTTTGTGCTTATCTCCCAAACCATTGGTGAAAGAAGAAGTTAGAGGAACACGTCGCTTGCCTGATTCCAGCAGAAGACAGACACGATAATTAATAGTCTTACTCGGAGTAATGTCATTATCCGAAATACTGTTACTACTCTCTCTCTGCTGTATCTCCACGCCTGAAATATCTTGGATCAGGTGTTTGACAACTTTCGTTTTGCCAAGGAGTGGTTTATGCCGCTTGATAGTCAGATGAACGAGATTTTTATCAAATGTAATGGTGTCAATCTCTACAAATATCACCAAAAGCAAACCAACGACGGCAAATAAATAAAGGAAAAAATTACCTGAAGACAAACCCCCAAACAAACCCATTACTAAAAAGCTTCCCCCAACTAATAGGTTTATCCAAAATGCGGACATCTCTTGGAATTCGAGCTTGTCTGATGTCTGTTTCATGATTTTATGTTTAATCCATTTCAAGTGAATGTTCAAGGATAATGGTTTAAGTCTGGGCAGGCAGACTTAGACTGATCGAGAACCGTAAATTTTTAAGCTGTGGATTATTGGGTCTTTGCTTGGGCGATCGCACTTTTGATATTTTCAACAGCCTTGACAGCATAAGCATCGCCAGGACGCACCTGCAAAGCTCTGTTAAAATTGATTAAAGCCATTTGATAGTCTCTCTTTTCGTAGTAGATATGGCCGAGTTTCATCGATTTTGTGAAATCATCTTTTTGAGCAGCTACTGAAGAACGTTGAGAAGATGCCTTATAAATTGGAGATGATGCTTGAGTTGATGAGGAAACCTTAAAGTCTGTGGTAGTAAAAAAAGATGGGGATTCTTCCCTGGCATTTTGATAAAAATCGGTATTCGATCTAAAGTTACTGGACTTTTGAGGGGTTGATTGTTGAGACATAGAAGCTATTAGCGTACCTAAGGCGATGAGTGGCAAGCTAGCAAGCTGCATTAGCAAAGTTTTTCTAATTTTTGTATTTTGCCATTTTTTAATGTAGAAAACATAGGCAGCAAAGGGAACAAAAAAGTAAAGCAAGCCCCAAACAACATCCTCTCGGAAAGCCTGAGTTAGCCCCCAAATAGCACCAACAAACAATAGGATAATGCCACCAAAAGATAATATCGATCCGATTATTGCAGTCATGGTAAATTTCTCCAGGTTGCGTGAAGTTAGTAAGAAAATAGTTAACAAAAAGAGATCGAGTTATTTGCCAACCCAAAGTTTTAGTTCTTTTTGCTGTATTAAAAATAGATTAGCGGTGAAAGCAGTTCGATCGCGCACAGCGAATGTTAGGATTTTGGTTAGGAATTAGACTAGGAACTCGATCGCGACTGCCGCAAATGATACCCTCTACCCCCGAGCCGCCAGAAGAACCATTTGCACGGGCCAGCAACGCCTGGGACATCGAAAAGCTTTACACCGACTTGTCAAAGGCCAAAAAACAATTCGCCCCCCACACCAGAAGAGGGCTGACACCCGTCCAAAAGCGGCACTTGTGTGGCTTGCTTTGCGGTTACAGCCCCGCCGAAATAGCGGTTTTTCTCAACAAACAAATCAAAGGTGTAGAAGTTGATTTGTCAAAAACTTTGTACCGATACATAGAATTATTGACAAACCGGCCCAGAAACGCCCTCAGCAACTGGAGAGACGCGATCGACTGGCTGGAACTAGCTGGGTATAAAAAGCAGCCAAAAACCTCAACCGGCGCCATCTTAAAAGCCACTCTCCACCATTCAGACAGGATTTTATCTGCGGCTATCAGTCCCAACGGACAATTCCTGGCAACGGGATCTGAGGACTGTACAGTGAAAACTTGGAGTTTGCACAGCGGTCAACTGCTGCAGACGATTTTCGGACATTCAACAGCCGTATTGCTAGTTGCTTTCAGCCCCGCCAGCAAAACGCTGCTGACGCGATCGCGCGCGGGTACAGTCAAACTCTGGAACCTGCAAAACGGCCAACTGCTGAAGCGTTTGGCAGAGGTACACCGCCACGAATCCGTCGCCGTCAGCCCCGACTGGCAAATTTTGGCGATCGGCACCACCCATGGCACTGTCAAGCTTCAGCACCTCAACAGCGGCCAACTGCTGCAAGTTTTGGAAGGCTATCAAGGGGATGACATAAGTGCGATCGCCCTGAGTCCCAACGGCAAAATGCTAGTAGCCAGCGGACTCAACGCAGCCAGCGGTTTCTGTCGCGCCACAGTCACTTTGTGGGAACTGCCGGGGGGAGAAGTGAGGGGAACATTTGGCCGCGAAAATTATGTGGCAATTACTCCTGATAGCAAAATTCTGGTCACTCACGGCAACAAAACGATCGCACTGTGGAATTTGCAAACAGGGGAATTATTGCATTCCCTGCAAACAGGAATTCGCATCACTTCCCCTGCCGCAATTAGCCCCGACGGGAAATACTTTGCACTGGGCTGTTTTGACGGTACTGTTAGACTTTGGAATCTTCGCGGCGAATTGCTGCACACTTTAGATGCACATTCTAGCCCGGTTTCTGCGGTGGCGATCGGGCTTTTGGGCGAAACTCTTGTCAGCGGCGCGGAGAATGGTACTGTTAAAATTTGGCAACTGCAGATTTAAGATTAGAGAAATTAGGGGCGATGAAGCAGAAACCGGGTTTTTTTACTCCTAGGACTTACGCATGGGGCCCAGAAACCAGGTTTTTTACGAAAAGACACGTTGAAACCCGCAGATTAGATGAAAAACCCAGTTTTTTTTAACAGGGCAACTCTGGACACCGCACCTTGCCGTTTCCCTACGCCAAAATCATCAATCTTCCTCGCTTTTTATGTAAGCATTGCTAGAGTAATTCTAGGGAAACGACCAAAGGTGCTGCGTCTTCGATAGATTCTCCCAAATTATTTGGTACGACAGACATATTTTTTTCCCTGGTGTTTGCTGATTTGACACCCGCGCATGGTTGATTGGAAATAAGCTAGAGACATCACCAAAATCATTGCGTTTAATCCCTCTCCTCTTAATCCAGTGCTTTCTAAGGTATCACCCCCACTTTTACAGTCTCGGAACATTTCTTCAATGCCCATTATTTTTTTATAAGCTTCAATAGACTCCGTTAAACTTCCCAAATTAGTCAAGATATACCAAGGCTCTTTTGGGGTGTGACAACAGTAGCTTCTTTTCCATTTCGCTGCCAAAGCAAATGCTCAGACCTGCACAGTTTTGCGGATTCTCTTCCCTTGATAATATAGCGGTTCTCGGAAAGATGAGGTATTCACCAATTAATTAACAATTCCCCAATCCCCCAATCTAAAATCTAAAATCTAAAATCTAAAATTTCAACTTGTACTTCATCTATCTGAGAAAGGCTATATAAGACCACTCCCGGTTTAATTGCTAACTCATCCAATCGCTGCAAAATTTGATTTTCGACTTCTAGACAACTCGCTTTTTTCAACCTTAAACAAAATCTGACATTACGCAGCCTGGAGCCAGGAGACTAAATCTAGGGAACAAAACTCGCGGTCTCCTAAAACCACTATTTGATACTCTTTTAACCTTTCTAAAATTGGAGAAATTACACTTACTTGTTTTTCCTGGCTACAATTGGCTAAGTGCGGGAGTAATCTCCATGCTAATGGAATTGCTCTTCTTGACCACATCACGCTCACCATCAGCAAGTTTATATTTTTCCACTGGCTGCGGTCAATCGCTGGGTATAACTTCTGTTTCGGCTTTTTTGGCACCGACAACTCTCGCCAATAACTGATAATGGGCTATAATAAGCTACTAATCGTTAAGCGGGGTAAATCTAAGAATCTTTGTATCTTTCTGCGTCTGACTTCACAAGTTATCCCGATGGGAAACACTCTCGCTATGGTTTCTAGTCTGACTTCTTTTTCTGCTTGAATGATGTTGAGCCAGAAGCAGCAACATCAGGAACTGGGCGCGGTTCAGTTGCTTCTCTAGACGCTGGTGATAGAATTGCAGTAACATTTTTTTGATTTTTGGGTTTGCTTGTCACTATAGCCGACCCATATTTTTTAGCCTCGACAAGCTCTCATCCTTTCTCTTTAACGGTTTCAGCTTCCTTGTTACTCCCCAGCTTAATTGTAGAGTCGCGGACGCAAAAAAAAACCGGTTTCTCACAAAAATCGTGGATATTTCCAGTCATATATTGACACAGAAACCGGATTTTTGACCGCGTGCGTCAGGACAGTTATAGATGCACGCTGTCTGACTCTATCTGTTTGTATCATCTACAAACGCTGAAACAAATCCATCCGATAGCGTTTGTGATGGCGTGCTAAATCTAGCATGAAAAACTTTTTGCGTGGGTCGCCAAGATGTTTCAAAGATGATGCAGAATTTTCGACAAAAGTATTGTGAACTGTCTCGCCATCGTGGATAAAATAATCGCCCGCTGTAAAGCGATAATGAACCATCAACAAATATCCGCCCGGAAGCAAACAGTCAATAATTTTTTGTTTGGTTTCCAAAAGGTCTGGCATAGTCAAAAAAAAGCCGACTTCTGAAAATAAAATCAAATCGAACTTTTCAGTCGGGAACTGTTGGGGAATCTGCATCTGCTCGAACCGCACCTGCGGGAGATGGCTGCAGCGTTTCCGCGCTTCGACCAATCCCGGTTCCGAATAGTCTACAGACAGTAGTCTCTCACATTTGGGAGCTAGTTTCTCTGTCAGTACACCGATGGCGCAGGCGATTTCAAAAGCATTTTTGAATTTGACTTTTGGCAAAGCTCTGATAGTTGCTCGGAATTTACTGATTTCGTTATAATTGGTGGTGTATCCCCAAGGATCAGGATTCTCGCGGAAGGTTTCATCAAAGATACTGGCCGGTGTCGATCGCTGTTCTGAAGGTTTCATCGTCAACCTCTGCAAGTTAAATGTTATTTAAATAAATATACTACAAAGCAAACACATCCTGGACTCTCTTGTCAAGTTACGCTCTCGGAGATTTTTCACACTGGGACGGCGGTGCTACAGTGAACGGTACTGGTCTGTTATTGTGACTAGCTTAGTAACTTTGGTTAATTCGCATCCCACCCTATAAACTGTCCCTACTGCGACCACCATGCTATGAAATACGGCATACTCGCTGCCAAAGAGGGAGACATAATCCAGACATACCGTAAATTTTGGCGGGAGGGGTTGTCCGCAGCAATGAAGATAAAAGGCTTTCTTGGTCGTAAGCGTGTTAAGTGGGTTAACCCGGAGCATCCTTACACTGCCCCACGCCCAAAAACAGAAGTAGGCGCTAATCATAATCAGGCACTTAATAGTTCCATAAGGCGACTCTGTAGCGCTTACAGATGATGTACAAATACTTACGCCCTGAAGGTGGAAGGATTACAGCGAGCGATGTACAGCAGCTAGTACACAATTGGGTTCGACCTCACAGCAGCCTGGGTAAAGGGATAACTCCTGCTATGGCTAAGCGGGTTATATAGCGGTTCTCGGAAAGATGAGGTATTCACCAATTAATTAACAATTCCCCAATCCCCCAATCTAAAATCTAAAATCTAAAATCTAAAATCTAAAATCTAAACTTGTACCTCATTTATCTGAGAAAGGCTATATCATAGACAAATCCAAATGGAAGAATTATTGAGTTGGCGCCCTCACCCAGATTCCACCACGGAATAGCATACCAGTGCCGGGAAACGGTCAGGCGCCGTGTCCTGACTGTGGGTAATATCGATTCCGGTTGCACTCCTTATGCTTGTTGACTGTTGACGGGCGGGTCAAAAAACTGAAAATTGCGCGAATTATTTGTTGCGAGCTTGATGCGACTTTACGCCCGACTTTTGAAGCAAGGATTTGATATATCAATTCTGATGCCACCGGATTTGATATAAAACTAACGCCGATCGAGATACCCGAGTTGTTCAAAAAGTCGGGTATCTCGATCGCAGACTGACAATTTAGAGCTTCTTTTTAAGCAATAAAAATCAACGTTCCCTTGCTCATTTCCAAGGTATCGCCCATTTGCATACCGTTGTGAAAAGCACCCAAAATCACCTCGCTAGTTTTGCCGAAAGCGATCGCCCCGCTAGCATCAATTCCAATTGCGCCAAAATCCCGTTGACGTTCGTCAGCTTCAGCAAAAGAACGCTCAAAAGCAGCTTTCAAACTCAAACCGTCCGTTACCCGAATCACAATTCGCGCGGCCAAACACTCGTCCATAATGTGCTCGCCAATCCCCGTACAGCTTACCGCGGCACTTCCAGCGGCGTAATTTCCCGCCGGCATCGCCGAGTCGCTAACCCGCCCGATGCGCTCAAAACCCTTGCCGCCAGTCGAAGTCCCAGCAGCCAAGCGTCCATGATTATCCAAAGCTACGACTCCGATCGTACCCATACCCGCCGGTTCGGCCACCACGTCAGCCATTGCTTTGCTAAAATTGCCTTGGCGTTCCTGCATCCACTCGTGCAAACGCAAATCCGTCATCGGATCGTAAATCGGCAATTGAAGTTCTCGCAGCAATTCCGCCGAACCAAAATCAGAAAGAACCCGATCGTCCGAAGTCTGCAAAA
The DNA here is from genome assembly GCF_036702785.1 of Microcoleus sp. AR_TQ3_B6. Classification (NCBI taxonomy): domain Bacteria; kingdom Bacillati; phylum Cyanobacteriota; class Cyanophyceae; order Oscillatoriales; family Microcoleaceae; genus Microcoleus; species Microcoleus sp. AR_TQ3_B6. The sequence goes on from NZ_JAUBVJ010000081.1 coordinate 20,485, forward strand.
ATTTAGCAAGTTCGATCGGATGTTGAACGCGAGAAACATTAATCGCCCCGCTGAAACGCTGCATCAAACCGTCCATCAGCGAAGCACTCATCCGAATTTGACCGTCCGACTGCACCACAGAACCAGTACCGGCATTGAATCGCGGGTCATCTTCCAGCAATTGGCAGCCCCGCACCACTGCATCTACGGCACTTGCACCGTTTTTCAGCAGCGGATAAACTTCCTCCAAAACATCGTAAAGCGATTTCCGCACCGCCTCAATTCCGCCTTTACTGTGTAGAGAACTGCCGGCACCGCCGTGAATAACGAGCTTTGGTTGCACTTGTTGCGATGCCATAATTTATAACCTAATAAAGTAAGTAAAATTTTTCCTTTGCAATCTTAGCCTCGATCGAGTAACTTCCCCTACATTCTTAATCTTGAGCCGCGGAACGGCGGCGACGACAGCGTTCGGAGCAGTATTTGACCTCATCCCAGCAGTCGGCCCATTTTTTGCGCCAAGTAAAAGGTCGATCGCACACCGGGCACATTTTTGTCGGTAAATCAGATTTCGATCGCTGCTTGGCCATGCTAATTTGGACATTATATTACTGATTAAATTTTAATCAAAACAAACAAAACAACCAATTTCTGCCTAACACCTCCCCAAATAAAAATGCTCTCAACGGCCGGCGCCAACATCCGAATAGTCTTAGTAGAACCCGCAGGCCCATTGAATGTCGGTTCTGTGGCCCGCGTCATGAAAAATATGGGTTTGCACCAATTAGTTTTGGTCAATCCCCACTGCGATTATTTAGGGGAAGAAGCCCGACTGATGGCAGTTCGCGCCGCCGACATATTGGAAACTGCCAAAGTAGTCGAGAGTTTGCCGGCTGCTTTGGTGGGGTGTGTCAGAGCGATCGCGACTACAGGGGACGATGGTCGATCGTTGCCAACAAAACTAGAAGATCCCGCAGACGCCTTGCCTTGGCTCCTAGAAGCCCCCAGCGCCCTAATTTTCGGCCGAGAAGACTGCGGCTTGACCAATGCCGAATTAAACCGCGCTCAGCGCCTGATCCGCATTCCCAGCAGCGATGCCTACACTTCCCTAAATCTCGCCCAAGCAGTCGCTATCTGCTGCTACGAACTGTATCGGGAAGAAGGAAGAAGGAAGAAGGAAGAAGGAAGAAGGAAGACGGAAGAAGGAAGAGCGAAAAGGGAAGAAGGAAGAGGGAAGACGGAAGAAGGAAGAGCGAAAAGGGAAGAAGGAAGAGGGAAGCTGGAACCAGAAGAAGCCTCGTTCCCAGGCTCAGCCTGGGAACGCATATCCAGAGGCTCTGCCTCTTCAATAACCGATGCAACAGATAATTTATCAACTTATTACCAAGAACAACTTGCAACCAGCCAGACAGAAAATCCCTCACCTCCCCTCACCAGTGCACCCTTGGAAAATGTAGAGGGATATTACCAGCAACTAGAAACGCTGCTACTGAAAATAGGATATTTGCAGCCGCACACAGCAGCCAGTCGGATGGAAAAATTTCGGCGTTTGTACAACAGGGCATATCCGACAATTGAGGAAGTTGCCATGCTGCGGGGCGTCCTCCGCCAAACAGAATGGGCAATAAAAACTTACGGGCGATCGCCAGTTTCTGATACTCTGGATGGGGCGTTGCCAGAAAATCCAACGGATAGCTAGGAGAAATGCTGATAATTGGGAATGTGAGATTGAGGATTTTTTTTGCAGAGAAAAGTCCTGCACCCAATTGTCACCTTCCTAAGCGGGTTTCTTGACTAAAAACCTAAGCTTTGCGATAATT